>NHEC01000093.1 GCA_002171655.1 Planctomycetes bacterium TMED75 | reverse complement strand
GGTGCTGCCGCCGATCGCGACGATGGTCACCAGGCCCATGCGATTCACCGGTTCGCGGCACACCACCAGCACCGGGACTTCGAGTTGAAGCGCCGCGATCCGGAGTCGTCGGGCGTCGGCGCCGACGCCGTTCGGTTCGATGAGGTAGACGCCCGCTTCGACGGATTCGATCTCTGCGGGAACCGAATCGAGAACGTCGACCTGGCCCTTGGCCGCGTCGATGGCGTCGAGGGCGCGTTGCCGCCGGGCCTCCTGCAGCGGAAGACACGCCCGCGCGGCGGATTCGTGATCCCCCGACTCGATGGCGAGGTCGAGGGCGGCGACCGCGTGGCGTTCGGCCTCGAACCAGGCCGTCTGCTTCATCGCGGCCTCGGTCTTCTCGAGCAGGGTCTCGATGCGTCTGTGCGTCGTCTTGGTTGCCATGGTGTTCGCCGGATCTTCCAGGTCAGGAGTTCGAATCGCCCGCGTCTTCGCTCGCCGCTTCGAAGCGGTGGTGAAGTCCATCGAGCAGGGTCCGCCACGCGGTGGTGGACTCCGGGAGTTCGTAGAGAAGGCAGTCGCAGGTCGCCGAGACGTCTTCCGCGACCATGGCGTCCTTGAGTCGGCCGAGCCGCTTCTGGAGATCGATGATCGCGTCGGCGAGTCGGACCCCGTCGAATTCGACGTCCTCGGTCGGGATCTCGGCGAGCGAGAGTCCCTGAACGACGGCATCGCGAATTCCGGACCAGCCTTCGAGGGACTGCATGAGCGAAGCCATGCCCTCGGCGGCCCGTCCGCCCTGCATCGCTTCCGCCGCGACACGCTGTTCGCGTTCGGCGGCGGTGAGGGTCTCCGCCGCCTGGAGGAACGTGTCCCGGAGGAGGGCCTCCATCGTGGTGGTGAGCATGTGCACCTCTTCCGCGGCGTCCTGGAGGCGGGTCGTGGTCTGGAGTTCCTCGTCGGTGAGCATGGCACCATCGACGCGGACTTCGACCACCAACCGACCGGCCTTCTCCGCCGCTTCGGCCGCGATGGCGATGGCTTCACCCACGGTGCCCGCGGGGATCTCGCAGGGATTCTCGTCGAGCAGGATGCGCATGGATCGGCTCCGGTTGAAGGGGCTGTGGAGGACGGCTTCCCGGAGACATCGGCATTCCGGAGCGGGTGGATCAGCGGAAACCGCCCCGAGCGACGGTAATGAGGCTTCTGGTGGGCGTGGGGGTCACGGGGACCGGGGTACGGGTCATTCCTGCTCGGCGTCGACGAGCATGAACTTGATGTCCGCTTCGGCCGCGATTCGGTCGTCCACCATGGCCTTGCAGCGGACGTGTCCGAGCCGGGCGCTGGCTCGAACGCGTTCGGCTTCCAGGACCAGCTGGTCGCCGGGACCGACGGGCTTTCGAAGTTTGACCTTGTCGAGGCTGAGCAGCACCGCGATCTTGCCGGTGTGCTCCAGTCGCTGGCTCAGCAGCAAGCCGCCCAGCTGGGCCATCGCCTCGATGATGAGAACGCCCGGCATGATCGGGGTTCCGGGATAGTGCCCCTGGAAGAACGGCTCGTTCATCGTCACGTTCTTGACGCCGACGGCGCGATGTTCCCCGTCCATCTCGATCACGCGATCCACGAGCAGCATCGGATATCGATGCGGAAGCGTCCGTTGGATGGTGCGGATGTCCATCACTCGACCGTGCTGGATGCTGAAGCGACGATCCGCGGCCGCCATCTGCTCGCGGATCGCGAGTCCGAGCCGGCGATTGAGGCCATGGCCGGATCGATACGCGACCACGCGGCAGCGGACCGGGCAGCCGACGAGGTAGAGGTCGCCGAGCATGTCCAGGATCTTGTGGCGGACCGGCTCGTCTTCGAAGCGGTAGGTGTTCTCGATGGGCCCGTCGTCGCCGATGACCAGGACGTCCTTCGGCGTGAGGTGTCGGCCGATGCCACGTTCCCACATCGCCTTCGCCTCCTCTTCGAGGCTGAAGGTCCGGGCCGAAGAGAGGTTCTGCACGTAGTCCTCGACCGCGGTGTCCCAGTTGAGGACCTGTCGCTTGATGCGGCCGCCGAAGGCGTTGTAGTCGAGATCGAACACCACCCGCATGCCGGGCGTCTTGTGGGGGATCGCGGCGATCATGGCGTCGCCCTCGTCGATCACGATCGCGTCCTGAAGATCGAAGAATCGACGATCGGCGTTCTGTTCCACCACGCCGACTTCGAGCATGGGATCGATGAAGGGGCGGGCGGATCCGTCTCCCCCCGGCAGCTCGGGCCCGTGGATCCGGATCAGGGCGTTGTCGATGCCGAGTCCCGCGAGCGAGGACATGCAGTGTTCGACGGTCTCGATGGTCGCTTCGCCTGATTTCAGCGTGGTTCGTCGGCCGCGGGGGACGACGTTCTCGACGAGCGCGGGGATCCGGACCGGTGGGTCGAGATCGTTTCGCTCGAACACGATTCCGTGGTCGGGATCCGCGGGCTCGATCACCACTTCCACCGGCGCTCCGAGCAACAGGCCCAGGCCCTTCACGGTGATGGGGGCGGCGAGGGTGTGCTGACGCGAAGAGACCGCGGGCGGTGATGTCGCATCGTCGACATCCTCGGTTCGGGGTTCGCGCTCGGGCTCGGTCTCGGGTCGCAGCATGGTGTTGGTGATTTTGGACTCAGCGGTCGTCGAGAAGTTCCTTCAGGCGTTTGGACCAGTCAGGCAGTCTACGGATCACGGCCTGTTCCTTCATGGCGATTCGGGCTTCCTTGGCCGGCATGCCCGCCCAGGTCTCGCCATCCGGGATGTCGTTCATGACCGCCGATCGTCCTGCGATCTGACAACCCGATCCGATGTTGATGTGATCGCTCAGGCCCGATCCACCTCCGATGAGCGTACCGTCGCCGATGGTCGTGCTGCCCGCGATTCCCGTCAATCCGCTGATGACCACGCATCGGCCGATCCGCACGTTGTGTCCGATCTGGCAGAGATTATCGATCTTGCTTCCCGCACCGATGACCGTGGGCCCGAACTTGCCGCGATCGACACAGGCATTCGCGCCGATCTCGACCTCCTCGCCGATCTCGACGTGGCCGACGTGGGGGATCTTCCGGAGGCCGCGACCGTCCGGGGCGGGGCGGTAACCGAAGCCGTCGCTGCCGATCACGACTCCGGCGTGCAGGATCGAACGGGCCCCGATCACGCAGCGTTCCCGAACCGTCACGTTGGCATGAAGCTGGACGTCTTCGCCGACGACCGCATCCGCGTAGATCCGGGCGCCGGACTCGATGCACGCGTTGGAACCGATGCGGCATCGAGGCCCGATCACCACGAAGGGGCCGATCGTCGCGCCATCGGCGATCGAGGCGGTCGGGTCCACCCGGGCGTCGGGATGGACGCCGGCGGGGGGGTGGTCGGCGAGCTCGGCGGCCGCCGCCTCGATGAGTTCGAGCACCTGGATCATGGCCTGGTCCGCATCCGCGACGCGGATCGCGGCTCGGCCGGCCGGGTCCCATTCCCCGAGGTCGAGTTCACGGGTGACCAACGCGACCGAAGCGTTCGAAGTCGCCCAGTGTCGCGCATGACGGGCGTCGCCGATGAAGGTCAGGTCACCCTCGAGCGCGTGTTCGACGGTGTCGATCCCCCGGGCCACGGCGTCTTCGGCGCCCTCGATGGTTCCATCGACGAGCGCCGCGATCTCCGCGGCGGTCCGGGGCGAGTGGAGAGCCGGGCCGAGATCGTTCACCCGCCGCTTCCGGTCGCCGCGTTCATGCGGGAGAGCAGGATGTCGGTGATGTCGAACGCTTCGGATGAATAGATCATCCGGCGAGCCGAGATCTGCTTCTGCATCGCTTCGGCGGTGGACGGTTCGAGTTGCGGCACCGTGTCGTCGATGATGACCATGTCGATGGGCGGCGTCTGAGCTTTCGCGAACGCCTCGACTTCGGAGCGGATCCGCTCGTAGACGGTACGCATGGACTTCGCTCGTTCCGCCTCGACCTTGAGTCGGGCGAACTGCTCGATGGCCTGGTACTCGCTGATCGCGGCTTCGGCGTCACGGCTGGTCTTGAGCCAGGCCTCCCCGCCCTGCTCGAAGTTCTCGAGCTCGGCCTGCAGGTTTTCGATGCGTCCCCGCAGCTGGTCGAGTTCCGCGTCGTACTTGACCGCGACGGCGTCGACCCGCTCGCCCTCGGTCTTCTGGACGTCGAGGTTGTTGAAGAGGCGTTCGAGATCGACCGTGGCCACGAGCGGCGGGCTGGTCGGCACGGCGAACATGACCCGGGCCGCTCCGGCGAGCAAGGCGATCGCGGCGGTTCCGGCGACGAGAATTCTGAGTCGTGATGCGTTCATGGTTCGATGGTCCGGTTGCGATTCGATCAGGGGGCGACGATGGCGTTGTTCATGCGGACGATCACCTGGTCCGAGATGTCGGTGGTGTTGGCCGCGAAGAGAATCCGGCGGTTCGTGATCTGCTGGAGGACCTGCGTCTGAAGCGGGACCTGGGTCCCGGACTGGGTTCGAATCTCACCCGCGGAGTCGTCGACGAGGACCAGGGCGAAGCCCTCGGCTTCCGCGACGCGTTCCGCCTCACGTCGGAGATTCCGATAGATGCTTCGCCACATCAGGGACTGCTCCCGGTCGACTTCGATCGCCTTCATGTTCGCCCACTGCTCGAGGCGAAGCTGCATCAACGCGACTTCGTCGCGTATTCCCTGGCGTTCTTCCGGCGACGAGGCGGCCTCGCTCTCGGCGAGTCGACGCTCCATCGCCTGCTGGCGGCCGATGCCCTCCTGCTGGATCGAACCCTTGAGGGCCTCGATCTTGATCTCCCATTCGGACTTCTCGTCGATCTGTTCGATCACCCGGGCGACGTTGACCACCGCGACCGGCGTCGGATCCGCCTTCACCACCACGGGGCGGGAGGCGTTCACGGACATCGTGTGGAGCAGGACGACGAGGCTCGCCACGAGGGCGGTGGGGCCGAAAAGGCGAGCGAGACGATTCGTTGACGTGAGTCGGTCCACGGGCATGCGACGAAACTCCGAAGGGAGGGATGGGCGGAAGGGTCGTTGAGGATTGTACGGATCCCCACCGATCCGGGGGTTGGAACGACGGTCCGTCGAGGGGATTCAGAAGGGAAGGGCCGCGCTGAAACTGAAGACCTGGCGCTCGTCGTCCGCCTGCTTGACCAGCGGGAAGCCGAAGTCGAAGGCCAGCGGGGCGGGCCCGAGAATCGGCAGGTAGAGGCGGACGCCGAGGCCCACCGAGACCCGGTAGTCGTCGAAGCCCGGCGTGTCGCTCACCGTGCCGGAATCGACGAACGCGACGCCGGCGAAGCTCTCACCGACGATCGGCACCTCGTACTGGGCGCCGGCGAAGAAGAGCCAGCTGCCGCCGATCGGCTCGAAATCGCCGGATCCATTCGGCTGCCCGAGGGTCCGGTCGGACTTCGGGCTGATGGTTCGGAACTCGAAGCCGCGGAAGGTCTGGCCGCCGAGGTAGTACTTCTGGAACGTGGGGGCATCGCCCTGGAAGATCCACGACACGTCGGTCTGAAGGCTCAGGACATGCTTCCGGCCGAGGAAGTCCTCGTAGAGGGTGAGGAAGCTCGCGAGCTCCGCGTTCACACTCCAGTAGTCGACGTTTTCGGGTTCGGACAAGCCGTCGTTCGTGGTCCGATCGATGCTCAGCGGAATCGCCTTGGTGAGGCCGAGCTGCAGGGCGGAACCCTTGCTCGGTCGGAAGGGATCGTCGACGGTGGTTCGTCGAAGCGTGCCGCCGATCGTCGCGAAGAGGTCCGGGCCCCGGTCGTCGATGACCGCCAGGGGCGTCGACGGGTCGAACTCGGTCAACTCCACCCGCTGGATGGATGCCGAGAGGTTCCCCACCCAGACGTCGCCCAGTCGCTGGCCGAGATTGCCGCTGGCCGCGAGCCGTTCTTCGGTGTACTGGCTGAAGATGCGATTGCGGTACGAGCTGGCGACCTGGGCGGAGACGTTCGACTCGAAGATGTGCGGTTCGGTGAGGGATACCGAGAACTGGCTCACCTCGGTGCCGGGGGCGACGGTGATGTCGAACGACTGTCCCGCACCGCGGAAGGCCCGGCCGCTGATCAGTTCCTCGGCGGTGAGCGGCCAGTCCGCGATGTCGAAGTTGGTCTGCCGGAAGCTGAACTCGCCGAAGATCCCGCTGTCGGATCCCAGCCCCGCACCGAAGTTGAAGGAGCCGGTGTTCCGCTCCTTGACCTCGATGATGATGTCGCGGACCCGGGGGGCGTCGGGGGTGGGCTGCTGGATCGAGATTCGCGCCTCGTTGAACAGCTGCGTCCGTTCGATGGCGATTCGCGCCTCTTCGGTGAGGGTGCCGTCGAGGGGGCGTCCGGGCCGCACCTTGACCAGGCGGCGAATCACCTTGTCCTTCGTGAGGAAGTTGCCCTGGATCGTGATCAGTCCGGCGGTCGAGGCGCGTCCCTCGACGATCTCGATGATCATGTCGACCTCGGCCTGCTCGCCCACCCGCAGGCTTCTGGCCGTGACCCGTGCGTCCACGAACCCCATCTGGAGATAGGCATCCCGGATGTCGTCGATCGTCGCGTCGACCTTGGGGCGTTCATAGGGGTCACCGGGTCGCAGTTTCGCCAGTGCGAGAAGTTGCTCGTTGGTGAAGACGTCGAGCGGGGATTCGACACCGCCTCGCGCCGCGATGTCGATCTCTCGGAGCCGGTACTGGCGCCCCTCGTCGATGACGAAGACGACCTTGGCTTCCTTCGAGTCGGGACCGAGCATCACGCGGCTGTCGATGCGGACGTCGATCCAACCGCGATCCTTGTAGAAGCGGTCGAGCGTCGCGACGTCGTCGATCAGGCGGTTCGGGTCGAGTTCACCCTTGCGGAAGAACAGGATCGCCGGCTTCGTCTGGATCTTCGATCCGAGGATGTTCGCCGGGTAGTTGCGATTGCCGACGAACTCGATCTCCTTGATCCGGACCCGCGGACCCTCGACGATGATGAAGATCAGGATTCCATCTTCGGTGAGTCTCGAATCGTCGACCGAGACCTCCGCGAGATAGTGCCCCTTGGTGCGATAGAGATCCTTGATGCGAAGCAGCGACTGCTCCACGAGGAAGTCGTCACGCGGGCCACCGGCGTAGAGGGGGATCTGGCCTCGGAGCTCCTGGTCGGAGACGAGGGTGTTGCCGACCGTCTGGACGTCGCGGATGATCGCCTGTTCGGTCACCCGGTAGACGACCTTGACGCTCCCGTCGGGCAGCAACACCGCGTCCGCGGTCACGGTCTGGAACTGGCCGAGTCGGTAGAGCGTCGCGACGTCGTCGCGGAGCGAGTCGGCATCGAAGGGCTGTCCCGAGGCGGTCCGGATGTTGTTCTGCACGAGCCGGGTCTCGACTCGTTCCAGTCCCTTGAACTCGACTTCCGCGATCGGACGATCGGCGAACGTCTCATCGTCGATGTCCTGGGCGAAGGCGGCCGGGTCGGTTCCGACGAACGTGATCAGAAGCAGGGCCAGGGAAAGGAACCGGCTCAGGATCGCGATCGGGGCGCGTCCGACGGGCCCGGCGGGCCGGCGCGGGCGGATATCGGCCTGCGATCGCGGTGGCGTGCCTTGGAGGGATGTCGGGAGACCGGTCTGCATGAACTTCGCAGAATACCCCGACGGCCATGAGAACGCCCCGTCGAGCCGCTGTGAAGGCGGTTCGGCGGGGCGGTCGATCACCGGCCCGTCCGCCCTCGGGCGATCACAGGCACTCGGTGGTTCGATCGATGCTCAGATCACGGTCGAGAGCAGGAGTCCGATTCCGGCGGCGACCATGGCCAGCCGGAAGAAGACGTCTCGTTCGGAGCCTTGCGTCGTTCGGGTGGTGTTCTTGGCGGGCATCTTGCTTCCTCCTCGGGTTCCTGGAATCGCATCGAGGGATGCGACGGAGGAAGGGTCGAATTCGGGAGCACGAATGCAAGCCGGGATCCCTCGATCCGTGGAATCTCCGCCGGCACCACCGGCGCGATCCGTACAAAAGGAAGCTCGTTCGCGATCGTCGGCGGGTGGCGGCGGAGGGGTCGCACCGCTACCGTGCGGAGATGGCCTCGAACACCACCGCGATGCGTTCCCCGCTCCACGACTTCCACGTCCAGCACGGGGCGAAAATGGTCGATTACGCCGGCTGGGAGCTCCCGCTCCACTACGGATCGATCGGGGATGAACACGTCTGGACCCGGACCAGCGGGGGCCTTTTCGACGTCTCCCACATGGGGCGGCTCCGCATCTCCGGACGGCATGCTCGTCGCTTCCTTGACCGCGTCTGCACGCGGCTGGTGAGGGGCATGGCCGCCGGGCAGTGTCGTTACGGGCTGATCTGCAACGAGACGGGTGGATGCCTCGACGACGTCCTCGTCTACTGCTTCGCCGACGACGACTACATGGTCGTCTGCAACGGGGCGAACCGGGCCAAGATCGTCGCCCACTTCGAGCGTGTGAAGGCGGAGGAGGATCACACGTTCAAGATGGTCGATCAGACCGAGTCGACCTGCATGTGCGCGATTCAGGGGCCGAAGGTGATGGAACTGCTTGGCGCGGTCTCGACCGAGGTGCCGACCCTCAAGCGCTACCGCTTCACGGTGAAGAATGTCCTGGTGATGAAGATCATCGTGAGCCGGACCGGATACACGGGCGAAGACGGCGTGGAGGTCATTCTCGGTGCGAAGTTCGCAAAGCAGGCCCTCGGCATGCTGCTCAAGGACGTCGGGGCCGAGAACGCCGCCGTCCGGCCCATCGGTCTCGGGGCTCGCGACAGCCTTCGGATGGAGGCGGGCATGCCCCTGTACGGGCACGAACTGGATGAACAGACGGATCCACTCTCCGCCGGTCTCGGCTTCGCCGTGAAACTCGACAAGGGCGATTCCGATGCTCAGGAAGGCCGGTTCATCGGGCAGGACGCCCTTCAGAAGATCGCCGAGGCGGGCCCGACTCGGAAGCTCGTGGGCCTTGCGCTTGAAGGTCGACGAAGTCCGCGTCAGGGAATGGCCGTGCTCGACGGCGACCGGCCCGTGGGTGTCGTCACCAGCGGTTGCCCGAGTCCGACGCTCGGACACCCGATCGCGATGGCCTACGTTCCCGCCGACATGGCGAAGTCGGGCGAGACCGTCGGAATCGATCTCGGAGGCGGCACCGACGCGAAGATCGTCGATCTTCCTTTCTACAAGCGTCCGTCCTGACCGTTCTCCGCGGGAATCGGGCGTGGCGGCAGCGAGGTCGTCGCGGCTGGCGACTCGATGCCCGTCCCGGAACATGAACGCAACGCGGGCCCGATCGTTCGATCGGGCCCGCGGTTCGTATCTGCTGGTTCACCCGGTTCGTTCGGGCCGAGCGGCGGGATCGGGATCAGTTGATTTCGGTCCGCGAACGGCGGTGGGATCGCGCTTCGGCATTGAACCCGATCGCATCCCCGATCGTGCGGAGGAACCGACCCGGTCGATCGTCCATCAACTGTGACTGCAGACGCCGGAGGGCTTCCATCTCGATCTGACGCACGCGTTCCCGGGTGAGGCCGACTTCGCGACCGATCTCCTTGAGGGTGAGCGGCGGTTGGCCTTCGAGGCCGAACCGAAGTCGAATGACCCGGGCGTCACGCTCGTCGATCGACTCGAGAAGCTTCAGGACCATCGCGAATTCCTCGCGATGCTCGCTTTCCGCCTCGGGTTCCGCGTTCCGGGAATCGGGGCACATCTCCGCGAAGTCGGCGGCTTCGCCGTTGATTCCGGTCGGGGCCTGATTGCCGGTCGAGACCGCCTTCATCGCCCGACGGATCGCTTCGATCTTGCGGTCGGGAATCTGTAGCGCGGTGCCCATTTCGGCGTTGCTCGGCTGTCGGCCGAGCTCTTCCTCGAGTCGGGCCGCGGTCTGTCGCCACTTTCCGATCAGGTCGACCATGTAGGCCGGAATGTGGATCGGTTGCGTCGCATTGACCAGCATTCGCTTGATCGACTGCTTGATCCACCACGAGGCGTAGGTACTGAACCTCGCGCCCTGTGCCGGATCGAAGCCTTCCACCGCCCGAATGAGGCCGATGTTCCCCTCCTCGATCAGGTCGAGGAGTGGAAGCCCGCGATTCGAGTAGTTCTTGCTGATCGCGATCACCAGGCGAAGGTTCGCCTTGATCATCCGATCCTTGGCTTCCGGACAGCTGTCGTTGACGATCAACCAGCCGAGATCCTTTTCCTCCTGAGCGGAGAGCAGGTTGATCCCGTTGATTTCGCGCAAATACAACTGGAGCTCTGTATGAACAGCGTTTCGAGCCATGATCCCTTTACCTCTTCTTCTTCCGAGCTCACTCCGGGCTCGGAACCTCCTTGCGAATCCCGAGGGGGAGCTCCCAGGGGATCGGCCGGCCCTCCCAGACCAGCCACTTCGATTGTACGAAGCGCGGTCGTCGAAACAAGGGTCGACTTCACAGGTTGGTTCCGAACTGGTGGTGATCTCCTCCCGAGGCTCCGCCGAATGATCCGACGAACACCATTTCTTCTCCCTGAACGGGGTTTCGGTTCGATCGATCACGTATCTTCACGGGAGCAAATTTTTTCGGTGAGGATCGCGTTGCCTCGGACGGGAGCATCCGGAAGACCCGGCGCGGGGTGGATGACCGGTACGATCCACAGGGTCGACCCACCTGCGAGCAACCCCTCTGGAGACGCCGTGAAGCACGATTTGACCGGACTCATGCGTGATTGGCCCTTCGAGGGCGATGGTCTTCAGGCGAGGATCGTCTCGTTGACCGAGGACCGGGAGGTGCTCCAGGTGCGGGTGGAGCTGGGCCTGCTCCAGATGGAGATGGACGGACGCCCCGACGGCGGTGAGGACCGGCTCACGTCGGTCGAGTCGCAGGTGGCCGAAGATCCGGAATTCGAGATCGACGAGACGCTTGCGGGCGAACTGCGAGCCGAAGCGGTGCAGGTCCATCAGCGCTATGTCGCGTTTTCCACGCTGGAGGCGTACGAACTGGTGGTGCGGGACACGAGTCGGAATCTCCGGGTGTTCGACCTGTGTCGGGACCGCGCCTGCAGGGACGAGGATCGCAGCGTGCTCGAGCAGTTCAGGCCGCAGGTGATCGCGACCCGGGCGCGGGCGGCCTCACTGGTCGCGATTCGCGACCAGGCTTCGAGCGAGGCACGGAACATCCTCGAGGCGGCGATCAACGACATTCGCCACGGGCTGGCCGAAGACGCAGCGGAGCCGCCGGAGATCTCGATGCTCGAGGGCATGCGCGACGTCCTTCAACCCCAGTTGCCTTCGAGCCAGCGGAACGACCTCGAACAGCGACTGCTCGCGGCCGTCGCCTCGGAAAACTACGAACTCGCGGCGATCCTTCGGGACGAACTTCGTCAGATGTGATTCGGGTGGGCCGGTCGTCCGCAGGTCGGACCTCGTCCGCCGCGGATCAGCGTGTCTCGACCGAAACGAGTCCGCGGAGGCGTTCGAAACGACGTTGGAACGCGTCTCCGCCGAAGTCGGGTCGCTCGGCCCGGAGTCGGTCGATGCGGGGTCCGATTCGATCGAGATTGCGACCGAGCAGCTGCAGCAGTTCGAGTCGTTCGATCTCGCATCGCCACCAGATCGGATCGGCCGGGGTCGTTCCTCGCACGATCCTGGTCAGGATGCGAATCGCCGCGGCGGCATCGGCTTCGGTCGGCACGGTCCGCGAGGCATCGGGTGCGGTGGCGAGACGCCCGCCTAGCAGGATCGCCTGCAGGGCCAGTGGTTCGATCGCGTCGGGATTGCCGAGGAGGATCCGATCGAGCCGTGCTCCCGCCCGTTTCGCCCGTCCGGCGGCGGCATCGATCCAAGCCCATTCCAGCAGGGTGGTGTCATCGAGCTCGGACCGCAGCGGGTCCGTGCCCTGGTCGGTTCGAGCGCCGACCGCGAGCACCGCATCGGCCGTCGCACCGGCATCGCGTCGGTCATCGGCATCGAGGGACGCCACCACCGAGCGGTGGGCTTCACGCCGCGCGGTCGCGAGCAGGCGTCGGGCGAGGGCCGGATCGTCGCGCTCCAGACGGGCGAGCATTCCAGCGGCTTCGGGCTCCCGGCCGTCGCGTCGCAGGGCTTCGATCGCGAGGGTCGCGAGTCGCATCCGGGTTCGTTCGTTCTCGGGCAGCGGGCCCGGCGTGGTCCACTGCAAGGCGATCTTCGCCGCCGAATTCACGCGGTCGAGATCGAGGAGCAGGCCGATCCGGGCGAGCTCGGCGTCGACCCGGAGGGGCGCGAGCGGATCCGCGGGAAGGCGATCGTCGATCGCTTCGAGCCGTCGCAGGAGCAACTCGCGCTCGATGCCGGGATCCTCGAGCTCGCTGATCCGCACCAGCGCTTCCGGTCCACGGGTCGATCGCCGGTCGATCGTGGTCCAGGCGTCCCGGGCCGCGTTCTGGTCGCCGCGCGACATCGCGCGTTCCCCGGATCGCATGATCCAGTCGTCGAGTGCGGGGTGACGTGGGATCGCGGCGGCGAGGCGGCCGACGGTGACGGCATGGCGTCGATCGTCGGGCTCGGCGTCCGCGAGCCGCACCGCGAGTTCCGCGGCACGGAGCGTGCTCGGGTGGGCGGGAAGCAGTTCGCACGCGGCGACGAGTTGCTCGATCGCCTCGTCGAGGCGATCCGCGCGAAGAGCCAGATTCGCGAGTTCGAGGCGGGCCTCCATCGCGACGTCGTCGGTTTCGGCCTCCAATCCGCGTTGCGCGAGTCGGATCGCCGTCGCGAGGTCACCGGCCTCACCGGATTCGATGGCGCGACCGAGGGCGATCAGCGGTGCCATCGTTTCCGCCTGGTCGCCGGAATCGAGTCCGCTCGCGATTCCAGCCAGTCCACGAACCAGTTTCGGACGGACGACCGGATTCTCCTCGGTGGTTCGGAGCAGTTCGACGAGTGCGACCTGCGTCGCCCGGGTGGCCGGCATCGTCTCGGAGGCGGCCTGCAGCAGGATCGCCGCGAGGAGCAGGCGATCCGCGGGTCGGCGCCGGATCCGCAGCATGTCTCGAGCGACGGCGAGCCGGTTCTTCGCGGTCGCATCGCCGGACTTCGCGAGTCGGTCCAGCCATTCGAACTCGATCGCATCCACGCCCCCCGGATTCTCTCGAACCCGGGTGAGCAGGGTCGCCGCGGACCGAGTGGATGCGGATTCCTCCGCGATCAGCGCGAGCAGGGCGAGGCCGGCAAGCGTCGCACCGTCGAGTTCGGTGGTTCGTTCCGCGGCCTCACCGATTCCTCGATGCAGCTTCCGCAGGGGTTCCGAGTCGATCCGGGGGCGATCGCCGCGGCTCATGGTTTCGAGGATCTCGAGCGTGGCGGTGAGACAGATGGCCTGCGCGACGCGTCGGTCGCGTCCCAGGCCGGTGGTCGATGCGAGGTCGGACGAAGCCGCTTCGATGAACCGCCGGGCGCGGCGGAGGGGGACCTGAACGGATCCGGCGAGGGCTCGCGAGAAGGGGGTCCAGATCAGGCGGGCTCGAACCCGCGGTGGAATCTCCTCGCGCAGGATCGCCGCCGCCGACTCGAGNCGACGATCGGCGCGGTCCAGTGGGTCCTCGATGGACTCGAAGTCGGCCTCGATCGCTTCGGGGGCGACGGCGGGTGGTGAGGCGGGTGGTGAGGCGGGTGGTGAGGCGGGTGGTGACGTCCGCGGCGCGGCCGCGAAACCTCCGGCGAGGGCCAGCGCGAAGACACCGCCGAGGCGGGGCATGCGACCGATCGTCCGCATCAGGGGCCGCTTCCGCTGGAAGTGTCGATGAACCCCACCGAATCGAATCCGGCGCGGACCGCGGCGTTGAACGCTTCGACCGCCTCGCCCCAGTCGACGTCGGGGCGCGGATCGATGTGGACCGGCGTGTCGAGGGGCAGCAGTCCGCCTCGGTCCACCCGCCGCGTCTCGAGAAAGGCGGTGAGGGCATCGACGTGGATCGGGCCCTCCCAGGGGCCGTCCACCCTGATCCGTCCCCCGCCCGCGACCTGCACCACCACCGGCGTCACGTCGAGCTCGAACGGATCGATGTCGAACGATTCTCCGCGATCCGGGACGTCCAGTCGGAACGTCTGCTCGCCCACCGCGAAGCTCGTCCCGAGCAGGAAGTAGATGAGCAACTGGAACACCACGTCGATCATCGGGGTGAGATTGAGTTCCACCTTGGCCTTCTCCAGGCGTCCGGTCGCGGTCGAAGGGCGTCGTCGGTGGCTCACGCGTCCTCCTCCCGGGCGGCAAGGGACTCGTCGATCACCACGAGATTGACGCGGACGCCATCGGGTCGACCGGTACCCCGCCCCGACCGTCCGAGGGCTTCGAGCACGGGCGAAACCGTCTGGTAGGGCAATCGCCGATCCGCGCGGAGATTCACCTGCAGTTCGGGCGTTTCGAGGAGCCGCCGCCGAACCTCGCTCTCGAGGGAGGCGATGCCCGCGACGTCGAGGTCGAAGTCCCGCTGTTCGAGGGTCGCACGTCGGCGATCGGCGAGCTCGTCATGCACGAGATTCACCACGATGCGGGGCGCTTCATCCGCCGCCCCGGCCGCAGGATCCCTCGGTACGGGGAGCTCCATCGGCACCTGCTCGACCGCGGTGATCCGGGAGACGAGGACGAAGAACACGACCAGCAGAAAGGTCATGTCGATCATCGGCGTCAGGTTCGCGCCGGTGCGGACGGGACGTCCCACGTCGAGCTTCGAGACGGCGCTCACGGTTTCGGTGACTCCGATGCGGAGCGGAGGCGGGCGTCGGACGCCGCATCTCCGGGCCTGAACTTCTCGAGGATCGTCTCGGCCTCCGAGATCGCTTCGGTCAGGCTCGCGTCGAGCCGGCCGCGCAGCGCGGCGTATCCCGCGAGGGCGGGAATCGCGACCACGAGGCCCCAGAACGTCGTGACCAGTGCGGTGCCGATGCCGCCGGCGAGCAGCACCGGGTCCGCGTTGCCGCCGCTTGCGACGATCGACTGGAACGCGAGGATCATGCCGTACACGGTGCCGAAGAGACCGACCATCGGGCTCACCTGACCGATCACGTTCAGAATCTCGACGTGACGGGTCCGGCGGGCGATGACTTCGGTCGCGTTCTGTTCGAGCCCGCCCTCCATCGACTGGAATCCGGCGGGGGCCCGTTCGAGGCCGCCGAGCAGGATCGTCGAGAAATCGCTCTCCGCATCGGGTTCCGAGAGCATCGCCATCGTCTCCTTGTACCGTCCGGCGTCGACGTACTCCGCAGCGCGGTGCATGACGACCTCGGGGGCGATGCTCGCCCGTCGGTTCGCGGCGGCGAGCTGGCCGATCAGGCCGATGCTGGCCACGCTGGTGGCCATCAGGAGCCAGATGACGATGCTGCCGAGCCACTCCACGCTTCGAACGCCGTTGACGTCCACCGCGTGCGAGATGAAGAAGGCCTCCGCGAAGCTGTGCGGCGCGGGATCCGCCTGGGCGGCGGCGGAGGCGGTCGTGGCGAGGATCGGGAGGATCGCGAGCAGGCAGGCGCCGGGCATTCGGAATCCTTCGTGCGGCCGGCGTCGGGGGGGTGTCTGATGATTCATGGTGATTCGCTTCTCGTCTTTCCTTCGCATCCGCGGGGGCCCGCCTCCGGTGAGATCGTCGGAATCCTGATTCGGGACGATCTCCGCTTTCGTACGACTCGACTCAATTCAACGATCCAGTCCGAGGGCCTCCCGGCCGATGAAGGCGAAGCCCGACTCCCGCGCGTCGCCACCGTGCATCCGGGCGATCCTCCGCAACGTTCCCAGTCGATCCTCGTCGAGCAGTTGGATGCAGCGGATCACCGTCTGTCGTCGACCATCGTCGGCCGCGGGGTTGAGTTCGTCGAGCAGTTCGATCAACGCATCGCCGTCGATCTCGTAGACGCCGGCGCCCGTGATGTCGGTGCTGACGAGGTAGACCACTTCAGGGTCGACCGCGAAGGCCTTTCGCAAGGCCGCCGCCGGGTCGCTGCGTCCCTCCGGTCTGAGGCCGCGCATCCAGTCGGCCGCCTCGTCGATCGCGGGGGTGGTCGCGGCGCGAAGTCGACCGTCGGTGGGAAGTGGCTCGGCACCGCCGGCCCGGAAGAGCACCACCGAGAAGGACTGGCGGGGGACGAGGCGACGAAGGGTCCCTTCGACCTGGTCGATGACCGCCGGATACGCACCGATCATCGAGCCGCTTGCGTCGACCACGAAGACGATCCGGCGGGCGGCGGGGGCGCCGACACCTCCGAAGTCGATCCCGGGAAGCGATGATTCCTCGCCGCCGGCGAGGTCGGTGCCGTCGAGCAGCAGGTCGTCGGCGGCGAAGATGAGATCGGCGACCTCCGCGACCTGGACGGTCTCCGGTCGGGATTCGGTCGGTCGTGGGGCTGGAAGTGACGCCGCCGGCCGGACCGGTTCGGTCGGTCGCAGGGTCGACACCGGTTCGAACGTCCGCGGTGGAGGCGGCGCGAGGATTCGGGACTCGACGTCGTCCTCCGACGCGTCGACGACGCTCCAGGTGACGAGAAAGGCGAAGGCGAGGAGCAGGACGTGGGCCACGATGGAAAGCGACCACGCGAGCGGGGTTCCGGGCCGCCGCTTCCGTGGTCGCGGCCGGTTCGGGCCCGGCGAGGGCGTTCGTTGGTTCGAAGGCTTCGTCATGCGCGGTTGACCCTACCCCCGGCGATCACCGACCGACGTCGAACCGGCGGAAAAGGAATGAGATCTTCCAGCGTCATGGCGAAACTTCATCAGGCTTCGTCTTCGTCCGGGTCGGGAGGCCCGGGATCCTCCTCGGCCGCGGGGCGGGCGCCGCCGCCGAACACCGCCTGGTCGATGCTGAGCGCCCCCGGACCGGTCAGGACGATTCCGATCGAGAGGGTGAACAACGCCAATTGCGCCGCAGCCTTCGTGAAGGTGGGCATGTCGAGGTCCATCGGGCCGACCGTCTTCAGGATCGGAAGCGTCGTCAGGGCGAATGCGAATCCCATCGCGGTCGACAGGCCGACCGCCCAGATCCGGCTGAAGAAACCGATCAGCAGCAGTCCGCCACCGACGAGTTCGGTGATCGCGACGAGCCAGGCTTGGGCGACCGGATACGGAAGCTCGTGATCATGCAGGAGCACCGCGACGCCGTAGAGCTTTCTCGCCTTCAGCGGGGCCTCCGACTCGGCTCGGGCGGCGTCCGAAGGCGGCGAGAGTTCCTGACGGGTTGCGACCGGCTTCGCATCCGAGGTCGACGCCCCGGTGAGGCTCCGGATCGTGGCGGCCGCGGGACCGGAGAACTCGGTTTGATCCATGATCTTCGACCAGCCTGCCGGCACGAAGACCGCGCAGAGGGTGATCCTGGCGAGGATTGGAACCAGATGCAGGGCGGCGACTCGGCTGAATCCCATCGGGGCGACCTCCGTCGCGATTTCGCATGCGACCGGCGGTTCGAGACCGTCTTCGCGGGCCGAACATACATACGATACGTTCCCACGCGGGCGTGGCGAAACTGGCAGACGCGCGGGATTTAGGTTCCCGTGGGGTAAGACCCGTGCAGGTTCGAGTCCTGTCGCCCGCATTCGCCCCGATTTCACGGATTGGCCCCCATGTCGACGTCCGATCAAAATCCCACCGATTTCCCCGCCGGCCGGGAGTGGACGCCTTCGGACTGGCGAGCCTTCCCCACGTCGCAGCAACCCGTGTACGCGGATTCCGAGGCGTTGGCCGAGGCGGCCGGGAATCTGCGCCGCCTTCCACCGCTCGTGACCAGTTGGGAGATCGAGCGACTCAAGGGGCAGCTCGGGCAGGCCGCTCGCGGGGAGAAGTTCCTGCTTCAAGGCGGGGACTGCGCGGAGCGATTCGACGAGTGTGCTTCCGAACCGATCGCGGCCCGATTGAAGATCCTGCTCCAGATGAGCCTCGTGCTCGCCCATGGTGGTCGACGCCGGGTGATCCGGGTGGGCCGGTTCGCGGGTCAGTACGCGAAGCCTCGATCGGCCCCCACCGAGGTCCGGGACGGCGTGGAACTTCCGACCTACCGCGGTGACAACGTGAACGCCCCGGCGTTCAACGCCGCGGATCGGGCCGCCGATCCGAATCGTCTGATCGAGGGGCACGCTCGATCGGCGCTGACGCTCAATTTCATTCGCGCGCTCATCGACGGTGGCTTCGCCGATCTCCACCATCCCGAATACTGGGACCTCGATTTCGCGAGCCATTCACCGCGGGGCGGCGAGTACCAGGCGATGGTCGAGTCGATCGGCGAAGCACTCCGGTTCATGGAGTCGCTGGCCGGCAAGCAGATCGGGGAGATGTCGCAGGTCGACTTTTTCAGCAGTCACGAGGCGTTGCTGCTCGAGTACGAGGAGGCGCTGACCCGGCAGGTGCCGCATCGTCCGGGCTGGTGGAACCTCGCCACGCACTTGCCGTGGATCGGGCTTCGGACCGCGGATCCCGACGGCGGACACGTCGCGTACATGGCCGGCATTCGGAACCCCATCGGCGTGAAGGTGGGGCCGGGGATGTCCGTCGAACGGCTGGTGGCGCTGGTCGAGCGGCTCGACCCCGACCGGGAGGTCGGTCGACTCACCCTGATCCACCGATTCGGACACGCGGGGATCGAGTCCGGACTCCCGTCCATGATCGAGGCGGTCGCCCGCACCGGAAGCCGGCCCCTCTGGGTCTGTGATCCGATGCACGGAAACACCAGGACCGTGGTGCCCGAGTCGGGTCCGCTGGCGGGGGAGACCGTGAAGACGCGTTCCTTCGACGACATCCTCGACGAACTCGAGCGGGCGTTCGAGATCCACGCCGACTGCGGTTCGGCGCTCGGAGGCGTTCACTTCGAACTGACCGGCGAGAACGTGATCGAGTGCACCGGCGGCGCGCGGGGGCTGGTCGACGCCGATCTCGGTCGCGAGTACCGGTCGCAGGTCGACCCCCGACTCAACTATGAGCAGTCCCTGGAGATGGCGATGCGGATCGCCCGACGAATGCGGGATGACACCGACTGAACGGATCCGGGGCGACGCTGACCGGGTGTCCCCGGGCCGGGCCTCCCTTCGCTCCGGCTCGGGCGATCGGACGCCTCCATGACCCGGAAGTGGCGAGCCGGCCTCCGGGTTCGGATACACTCCCGATCCCATGTCCAGGACCCAACGTCGCGTCGTCATCTCCGGCCTCGGCCCCGTCACCCCAGCCGGGGTCGGCATCGATGCCATGTGGGCGAAATCCTGCGAAGGCGGCAGTGCGATCACCCGCATCGAGGCCTTCGATGCCAGCGGTTTCCGCAGTCGCCACGGGGGCGGGATCTCCAAGGACCTCTTCAACGTCCGCGATGCGGNGCCGAAGTCCTATCGCAAGGCGACCAAGGTGATGGCCCGCGACACCGAGTTCGCGGTCGGCGGCGCCGCCGCGGCGGTCGCCGACGCGGGGCTGCTCACCAAGGCGGCGGGGGACGAGCCGCCCACGATCGCGCCCGACCGCATGGGATGCCACATCGGGGCGGGTCTCATCGCCGCGGACATCGACGAACTCACCATGGCGCTCTCGCGATCCGTCGACGACGCCGGGGACTTCGACTACGGGACCTGGGGCGAACAGGGCATGGGCAACCTGACGCCGCTGTGGCTCCTGAAGTACCTCCCCAACATGCTGGCGTGCCACGTCACGATCATCCACGACTGCCAGGCACCGTCGAATACCATCACCTGCGCCGAATCGAGTGCGACACTCTCGATCGGCGAATCGATGCGGGTCATCCAGCGGGGTGCCGCGGACGTCTGCCTCTCCGGGGGCTGCGACTCGAAGCTCAACCCGATGGCGTTGCTCCGCCAGCAGTTCGCCGACCGGATCGCGGAGACGGGCGACGACGACGTGAACGCCCACGAGGCGGTGCGGCCCTATGCCGCCGACGCCGACGGCACCCTGGCCGGCGAGGGCGGTGGCATCCTCGTCCTCGAAGCCCTCGACTCGGTCCGTGACCGCGGGGTGCGGGCCTACGCCGAGGTCGCCGGATTCGGCGCGGCGCAGTCCGACTGCCCGGACACCGTCGGCATGAAGTT
>NHEC01000092.1 GCA_002171655.1 Planctomycetes bacterium TMED75 | reverse complement strand
AGGTGACGCATCGCTTGTAGATCTTGGGGCCGGCCATGAAGTACAGGTCCTGCTCGGGAATGACATCGAGCCATCGAGCCTGTTCCTTCGTCCACTCCTCGAAGTCCTCCTCGGGGAAGACGCGAACGTGAACGTTCATGTTCCAGTGACTGTCTCCGCAGTATTCGGTGCAGAACAGCCAGAAGAAGTCCGATTCATCATCGGGGTCGGTCTGCACGTCGGACTCGAACCAGAGGTACGTGTAGCGACCGGGTACCACATCCTGCTTCACTCGGAAATCAGGGATGTAGAGACTGTGGAGGACGTCCTTGCTGCGCAAGACGAGCTGAACCGGCCGACCGGCGGGAACCACGAGTTCGGAAGTTGATTTCGCACCATTGGGATATTCGAACTCCCAAGCCCACTGCTGCGCGGTCACGTTGATCTGGAAGGCATCCTTGGGCGGGGTCCTGAGGTCCAGATACCCGATGAAGCCCATGAAGAAGATGCCGATGAGGATCAGGGTGGGAATCACCGTCCAGGTCACCTCGAGCGTGGTGTTGTGGACGGGCCCCTCGGAGAACTCAACGTGCTTGCTTCGCTGTCGGTACCGGAATGCGAACCACACCAGGACGAGCGTCACGAGTCCGAAGAAGAAGTAGTTGATCCAGTTGATGATGTAGAAGGACAGATCGATGAAGGGAGCCTGCTTCGAAGCACCTTCGGGCATCCAGAAGTTGGCTGGCGTCGGCTCCGAACCTGTTTCAGCCAGAAGCAGAAAAGCGCCTTCGAACATGCCGCACAACGAGGGAGTCATCGTTCCGCTCCTGAAATGAGACCAAGGTCCTGCTTCTTGCTGTCGGCATCGGAGCCGGCATCATTCGAAGCATTCGACTTTCTTCGATCGGAGGCCCACATCCAGCCGAGACCCACGGCCAGAATCACCAGAGTGATGGCTCCGCCGATCTGCATCAGCCTGATCGCGACCAGGACATAGCTTTTGGAATCGGGATCATAGACGTGGCACCAGAGAATGAACCGGTCAAGCGTCGAACCGATCCGACCCTCACCGGCTTCCAGCAGAGCGAGCCGCATGGTTCCGGGGTTGTGAGTCGCTCCGTAGAGGTATCGGGACAGACGACCGTCAGGCGTCACCACGAACAACCCTGCGGCATGGGCGTATTCACCATCGGGCTGCAGGCGAAAGCGGAAACCGACCGCTTCCGCGACGGCTTCGGAGCTCTCGGCAGGACCCGTCAGGAAGTGCCATCCCTTGCCGCTCTGACGACGGTCGTACATCAGCACGTAGGACGTGCGCTTGGCGGCGGCCAGTTCCGAGGTTTCATCGGGATTGATGCTGATGGAGACGACATCGAACTCCTGACCGGTGGTCCAGTCGATCTTGCGAAGCGTGTCGGTCATCTCGTTGAGGACGAGATTGCACAGCTGCGGGCACTTGAAGTAGCCCATCTGAAGCAGAACCGGTCGTTCCCCGGTGAACAGATCTCCGAGGGTGATGGTCTCTCCGGACTGATTCACGAACTCGGTGTCGAGCGGCAGCTGGGTGTTGACCCGTTCCACGATGTCCACACCCTCGAGTTCATGTGGAACCTCGGAGGTGGACTGTGCCGACGAACCCCATGCGACCGCCGAGCAGACCAGCGTCGCAAACAGGCAAGTCGAGATGGCGCGGAAACTGATCACGGGGTGTTGGATTCCTGTTGGTCAGCGACGAGGGTCAACGGAGCTTCGGGATTCGTATCTTCGGCCTTGGCTTGAGGCGATCGGGAGCCGGCCACGATCAGCTCCATGGCACGTTCGATGGGGATCCGGATGCGGGTTTCCGCATCGGCTTCGGTACCGCCCATGGGAATGACCTGGTAGGAGCGATATCCATCGAGCATGGCTTCCTGGGAGGAACGAAGCTCGGTGAGCTCGACCGCAGGTCGATCGATCACCTTCGCCTGAACTTCCACATCCTTGAAGGCGAAGAAGATCACCGTGACGGCAACCACCGTGACGGTGAGCAGGACGAAGCTGACCAGCATCAGAAACCAGGTCCAGCCTGATTCCGGGTCATCTATCTGACCTGCAACGTGACCTTGTTGTCCATGTTCAGCGGTCATTGACTTCGAAGACCTTTCAAGAGCGAAGAATCAAAGGCCGCATGGCGGCCGGAAGACACAACTGGGTTCAGAAGTTTTCGAACCCGACGGAATTTTCGAGCCACGGATCCTTGCGGCACACCAGAGGATGAGAACGAAGACGTCCGATAGTGAAGCCGGCGAAGATCGAGAGCATTCCCACCAGCAGGAGCCAGTTCACGGGCCGGAAAATGCCGGACCGTTCGGAAGCATAGGCTTCGGCAGCCGCGTCGTACGTGGCAAAGGATGCAAGATCGTGAGGAATCGTCGGCATGATCAGCCAGTACACATCGAACCACCCGAAGAAGAGCATCCAGACGGCGGCGATCATGAGCGTCTTCCAGTCCCGCTTGGGGTGCCGGGAGATCAGGAAGACGAATGGGATGCAGAAGTGGCCGAACAGGAGCCAGGCACTGAACCACCCCCACTCCCCGAGCTGACGGGCCAGGAACCAGCCGGTCTCCTCCGGGATGTTGGCGTACCAGATCAGCATGTACTGGCTGAACCCGATGTAGGCCCAGAACACCATGCCGAAGGCGAAGAGGAACTTGCCCATGTCCTGATAGTGCTCTCGGGTGATCAGATTGACCATGTAGCCGTTTCTCTGAAGGAGGAGGCAGACGATGATCAGCACCGAGAATCCACAGGTTGCGGTTCCGCAGAACGCGTAGACCCCGAACATGGTGCTGAACCACGCCGGAGACAGGGACATCATCCAGTCGAAGGCGGCGAACGTCACACTGAGGCCGAAGAGAATCGCGGCCACCGGTGCCATCTTCTGCATGGTGCGCGTGGTGGCGAGCCCTCCCTCCCGACCCTGCCGGATCGACATTCGAAGGAACCAGGTGCCCAGAAACGCCCAGATGATGAAGTAGATCGCGGCCCGGATCATGAAGAACGGAACGTTGAGGAAGGCAAGCTTGCCCTCGACCAGATGCGCTTCCTCGGGAGCTTCCTCGGCCAGCATCGCCATGTCGGTCCAGGGAAAGAGCTTTCCGGCCTCACCCATGAAGATCAGGACGGCAATGGGCACGAAACCAAGCCAGAGCCAGTTGAGGTTGGAAGCCAGCACTTCCGCGGGCCTTCGCACCACCGTGCTCCAGCCGGCCTTGGTCAGATGCTGGATGAAGACGAAGAACAGGGCGCCAAGCGAGATTTCAAGGACGAAGATCCAGTTCTGCAGCCACGAGCGCCAGAAGACCGGCCATTCGACGTTGCCGGTCACTGCCAGAAGAATGGCGGCGATCAGCGCAAGGATGCCGAGTGCGAAACACGCAAGGCGTGCGACGGACCCCGTCGAGCCAAGCTCGATGTTGCGATCACTGAGATCGATCGGTGCGTGTGCGTGGCTCATGGATTCAGACTCGAACGCTCTTGGGGTGGGACGTCCTGAAGGGTCGCATCCTGCGACTTCTGGAGCGCCTTGACGTACGCCGCGATCGTCCATCGATCGCGCGGCGGGATCTGGGCGGCATAGCCGGCCATGTTGCGGATTCCGTGGGTGATGGTGTTGAAGATCTGGCCTGGAGGCTGGTCCCGGACTTCAGGGTCGTGAAGACTCTTGGCCTGGACCCAGGCAGTTCCGTAGATCGGACCATCGGCGTTGGACATCGCGGCCATTGCCCGCTGATTGACGATGCCGTCACCAAAGCCTGAATAGCCATGACAGGCGGAGCAATAGATGTTGTATCGCTCACGGCCTCGGTCGAGGATCTCCATGGTGACCGGAACCTGCTCGGGCAGGGTGCCTGCCCAGGCGCCATCAACCACGCCCTCGCTGAAATGCACGTCGTCGCGCGACTGACCCACGGCGACGACCCCGGGGATCTGGGGGCGCATCGAACGATCGTCGGCAAAGAGTGGATTCACCGTCTGGGTATCGAAGCGGGGCTGGTAGTCCATGTCCTGGATGATGTGAATGGGACGCCCCGGGGAGGGTGCGGACCGGGTCCAGGCAATCACCGCAAAGGGAATGACCGCGAGCGTGCCGATCAGTGAAGCCGCGAAGAGAATGATTCGGGGTGGGAAAAACTTGTTCATCGCATCAATCCTCCACTTCTTCGACGGCCACGGGGTCCAGGGACTCGAGGAACTCGGAGGTGCGAGCCTTGAAATACCGTGGATCTCTGGCTTCGATCACCACGAAGAACCGGTCATCGCTGGCGCGCCTGAAGCGCTTGCTGCGGAACAGAGGGTGGTAGAGCTGCGGCAGCCCGTTGAAGGCGAACATCAATCCCACGGTCGTCAGGGCCGAGAAGAGAATGGTGAGTTCGAACATCACCGGAATGAACGCCGGGGTTGAAAGCAGCGGCTTGCCCGAGATCAGATAGGGGTAGCCGGTCACCCAGACCATCGCCCAGATCGACCAGTCGGTGGCATTGGTGAAGGCCTGAAGCACAAACGCCGTGAGGGTCCCGGACATGCCCATGAAGAACACGATGATCGGGAGGATCGTCTGACGGATGCCCATCGCCTTGTCGAGTCCGTGCACCGGGAACGGCGTGCAGCAATCCCACCACTTGTAGCCCTCGGCACGCACCTTCTCGGCGGCCTTGATGATCTGGGCGGGGGTCTCGAATTCCGCGATCATCCCGTACATGTGAGGGCGGTTGGGATCTGAAGGCTTGGCGACCTTGGTCTTTTCAGGCTTGGTGGTGAGGGTACTCATGAGGTGGCCTCCCCCTGACTGGTGTGTGCATGCTCTTCGCCGTGGTGTTCATCGTGGTCTTCACCGAAATGCGGATCGGCCTGAGGCATGATCGCCTTCACTTCCGCGATCGCGACCATCGGTACGAACCGGCAGAAGAGAAGGAAGAGGACCATGAAGAGGCCGAAGCTTCCGAAGAAGGTTCCGATGTCCACCCAGGTCGGGGTGAAGACGTCCCAGGAACTCGGCAGGAAGTCGTTGGCGAGGCTGGACACGATGATCACGAATCGCTCGAACCACATGCCGACGTTCACAAAGAGGCTGAGAATGAACATGATCGGAATCGAGGTCCTCAGGGCCTTGAACCAGAAGAGCTGGGGAGTGATCACGTTGCAGCTGACCATGATGAAGTAGGCCCACCAGTACTGGCCGAAGGCGCGGTTGAGGAAGGCGAACTTCTCGTAGATCGCACCCGAGTACCAGGCGATGAAGAACTCCATCGCGTAGGCGTAACCGACCATGCATCCCGTGACCAGGATCACCTTGTTCATGTTGTCGAGGTGTCGCAGGGTGATGAGATTCTTCAAGCCGAAGATCTCTCGCGCCGGCACCGCCAGAGTCACCACCATGGCGAACCCGGAGAAGACCGCACCCGCAACGAAGTAGGGCGGGAAGATCGTGGTGTGCCAGCCGGGAAGCTGACTGGTCGCGAAGTCGAAGGAAACCACCGAGTGCACGGAGAGCACCAGCGGGGTGGAGAGTGCCGCAAGCAGGAGGTAGGCACGCTCGTAGCGGTGCCAGTGCCGATTGCTGCCACGCCAACCGAGCGCGAACGCTCCGTAGACGATCTGTTGGATCTTGCCCTTCGCGCGATCACGCATCGTGGCGAGGTCGGGGACCAGGCCCGTGAACCAGAACAGCAGGGACACCGTGAAGTAGGTACCGACCGCAAACACGTCCCAGAGCAGCGGGCTGCGGAACTGTGGCCACATCTCCATCTGGTTGGGAAGCGGGAACAGCCAGTACACGACCCAGACACGACCGACGTGGATCCCCGGGAAGAGACCGGCGCAGATGACCGCGAAGATCGTCATCGCTTCAGCGAATCGATTGATCCCGGTTCGCCATTTCTGCCTGAAGAGGAAGAGGATGGCGGAGATGAGCGTGCCTGCGTGGCCGATACCGACCCAGAACACGAAGTTCGTGATGTCGTAGGCCCACATCACCGGATTGTTGAGGCCCCAGACCCCGACTCCGGTCACGATCAGGTAGAGCACGCAGAATCCGAGGATGCCGAGCAGACCGAGGCCGAGCGCAAAGCAGATGTACCAGGCCATCGGCGTTCGTCGAGCCTCGGCAACCTGGCAGACCTGCTGGGTCACCTGGTTGAAGCGGTCCATGTTGAGGACCAGCGGCTGACGCACACCCGGCTCATCAGCCGTGTTGTCGACGATCGGACGATTCATCCCGGGCTCGAGGTTGATGGAGGTCATGATCGAGCCTCCCTGGTCAGCTCATCGAGCGGCGCGGCGCTGCCATGCTGGTGGGAGGCATCCGAACCGTGGTCATGGTCATGACCGTGGTCGTGGTCATCGTGCCCGTGCCCGTGACCGTGGTCATCGTGACCGTGCCCGTGGTCATCGTGCCCGTGCCCGTGACCGTGGTCATCGTGACCGTGCCCGTGGTCATCGTGCCCGTGCCCGTGACCGTGGCCGTGTCCGCCCTTGACGTAGATCGCTCGATCTTCGATCGGGTTGGTGATCCGGGTGAGGTACTTGAGGCGCGGCTTGGTGTTCAACTCGCCCAGGAGGTCATAGGTACGCGCGCTGGCAAACGCCTTCGAAACCTTGCTGTTCGGGTTGTTGAGGTCCCCGAAGCTGATGGCACCGGTCGAGCAGGCCTCTTCACAGGCAGACTGAATGGCGCCATCGGGAATGTTCCAGTCCTTGCCGGTCGCTCCACCGCCCGCACGAGCCCATTCATTCTTGTACTTGATCTTGGCCGCCGTGATCTTCTGGGAACAGAAGGAGCACTTCTCCATGACACCACGGCTTCGCACCGTGACGTCGGGGTTGAACTGCATCCGCCGCCATTCATTGGGGCCCTGGCTGGTGTAGTATTGAGGCTTGACCGCGAAGAGTCCTTCCTGTTCCCGAACAGGTTCTCTGCGCTGGTAGTCGAACCAGTTGAACCGTCGCACCTTGTACGGGCAGTTGTTGCTGCAGTACCGGGTGCCGATGCACCGGTTGTAGACCATGACGTTGAGGCCGTCCTTGTCATGAACCGTTGCCGCCACGGGGCAGACCTGTTCGCACGGCGCATTTTCGCAGTGCACACAGCAGACCGGCTGAGCTACGACCTGATCGGGCCTGGAGGCCGTTCCACCCTTGAAGTAACGATCGATGCGCAACCAATGCATTTCGCGACCGCGAATGACCTGGTCCTTGCCGACGACCGGAATGTTGTTCTCCGCTTGACAAGCCACCACACATTCGGAGCAACCGATGCAGGTGGTCAGGTCAATGGACATCGCCCAACGGAACTTGGCGCCGTCGAGGTTCGTTTCCTCCCAGAGCGAAAGCGAATGTGCAATGTGGCCGACACCCTTGTTGAACGCGGGGTCGGTCTGGTACATCTCAAGCGAACCCTCCCGAACAATGGTGGGAAGTCGCTGCTGAATGCCTGCTTCCGGGACCTCGGGGTCAAGGGAACCGTAGATCCCGTGGTCCTGGGTGGTCGCAAGGGGGTAGCGGTCGGCGGTCTTCGAGATGGAGACCTTGCGCAGGCTCATTTCCGAACTGGTGCGCAGGGGATACAGGTTGAACCCCGCACCATCAGCGATCACTCCGGCTTCCGGACCGCGCCCGTATCCGATGGTCATGGAGCAGGACTTGTCTGCCATGCCGGGCATGACCATCACGACCGTCTTGATTGATGAGCTGCCCGCGGTCACGCTCACCATGTCACCGTGCCTGACTTCGAGCTCCTGTGCGAGCTGGGGCCCGAGATACAGGGCGTTGTCCCAGGTCAGCTTCGAAACCGGATCGGGCAGCTCCTGCATCCAACCCACGTTGGAGAACCGCCCGTCGTAGACCTTGCCGTCATGACCGATGTTCAGTTCGATCGAGTCCACATCCGAAGCCGGCAGTGCCGAGAGGGCAGACATCACCTTGGCCTGATCAGCCTGTGGTGTCACCAGCGCGTAGGCGGTGTCGGGGACGTAGCCTCGGGAGAGTGCCTGACGCCAGGTGCGCTCGAAGGCGTAGTCGTCCGGGGAGACGGCCCGCCCGGCCACGGTCTGCCGGACGATCTCGAGCCCGGTGTCGGGGTCCTGCTTGAGGATCATGGCCATGACCTCGAGCATGCTGCGTCCGCCCTGCGAGGTGTCCACCATCGGATAGATCAGTGGCTGGACCAGGGTGGTGGTGCCGTCGAACGCGCGAGTGTCGCCCCAGGCTTCGAGGTAATGGGCGCCAGGAACGATCCAGGTGACCGCCGGCGAGGCCGAAGTCTCGCTCGAATGCGTGCCCACGAAGACGACCTCTTCGACCTTTGCCATGGCCTTGGCGAACTCGAGGTCGGCGGGTGCGTCGTAACAGGGATTCGCATCGAAGACGAACAGGGTCTTGATCGATCCGGCGTTCATCGCCTTGGTCAGGCTGGTGATCGCCTCGACGCGGGTCGAGGTGCCTTCGAGCGCTCGATAGGAAACGGTCTTCCCGAGGTTGCCCAACTGTTGGTTCATCAAGGCGGCAGCCGCGTGGACTGCTGGCGGCTGCCCGGCGCCCGCGACCACCAGACAACGTCCGCGGTGGGATTGCAGATCCTTGAGTGCCTGCTTGAAGACATCGAGATCGGTCAGATCGACCTGCGCGCCTGCTTCATCGGCGAAACTTCGGTTGGTGGCGGAGGCGAGACGCTTCTCGATCGCACTTGAACCGGAGCCGGAGCCGGAAAGCCCTGCCAGCATGGCCTGAGCCAGCTCGGCAACACTGCCGGATCGGATCGCAACGCGTTCATCGGCAGCCATGCCGGTGACGCTGAGCATCGCCTCGAACTGATAGACGCGAGACATCGTGGCCTGACCGGGATCCGCGGCGTCGAGACGACGGCGCTGGGCCCAGGCATGTCCGTTGTTGGTGCTGTTGGCTCCGGTACCGAGGAAGTCGGCATCCAGCGACACCACAACGTCAGCCTTGGCAAATTCGGGCATCGCCTCGTGAGCGGAACCGAATGCCAGGGTGGTGCCGCGTCGCTGATTGTCGTCGTTGATCGATTCCCATTCGGTCCAGGTCGCGTCGGGAAGAGCCGTGGCGAACCCTTCCTTCATTCGCTGCATGGATGGACCGCTGCTGGCCTGAGAAACAACCGCCATGCCCGCACCCGAACCATGGGTGGCGACGCGGTCCTTCATCCAGTTCGTGAAGCTCGCCCAATCGCTCGCACCGGACTTGCGCGTGAGCACACGCAGACGCTCGGGATCGTAGAGCTGCAGGACGGTGCCCTGCACCATCGAACCGGAAGCGTTGGAGAACTGGCTGGGGTTTCCACCATTGCCGCGGAGGTAGATCGGACGGCCGTCGTAACTGCTTACCAAGACTGGCGTTGCGGTTCCACCGATCTCACAGGCAGAAGCGTATTCAACGGCAACTCCGGGATCGCGATCCGCAGGACGCTGCGCGTAGGGGGCGATCTTGGTCTCGGGAAGTCGACGACACGCCGCCACACCGAGCCCGGCAAGCGCGAAGCCTGCACCCATGATCTTCATGAAATGACGTCGATCGTCGCCTTCGAGAACCTGTGCGCCCTCCTGGAACTCACGATCCGCGGATTCGTTGAACTCCTCGGAACGAGTCAGGTCTTCGAGGCTTCGCCAGAGCTCTCGCCCCTTGAGATTCGGGGACAGCGACGTCGCTGGGTCGCGCTTGAGCTTGGGGCTCGATTCGGTTGTCACCTTGTGGTCGTCCACGCGGCACTCCAGGTTGACCAATGCCTAACGATGGCAGGTCGAACAGTTTTCCGAAGGGTTGATGTGATACAGGTCGAGGACAGCAGCACGCTGCTCGGCAACACGGGTTCGCTCCGCGGCAAGCTCCGGCCCCTCGAGACCAAGACCAAGTCCCCAACTCATGTTGGTGACTTCGTCCACAGGCCTGAGATTCGGCTCGGGATTTCTATGACATTCAAGGCACCAACCCATGCTCATGGGCTTGGCCTGGTAGACCTCTTCCATCTGATCGATTCGTCCGTGACAGGAGACGCACCCGACCCCGCGATTGACGTGCGCCTGGTGACTGAAGTAGGCGTAGTCGGCGACGTGATGGACCTTGATCCACTCGATGGGCAGACCACTTTGGTAACTCGCCTGAACCGGTTCAAGCTTGGGACTTTCCGGCTTCACCAGCGTGTGGCAGTTCATGCAGGTTTGCGTAGCGGGAATTGCCGCGTGGCTTGCCCGCTCGACTGTGTTGTGGCAGTACCGACAGTCCATGCCAAGTTCACCAGCGTGCAGTGCATGACTGAAGGGAACAGGCTGTTCCGGCTGGTACCCCACTTCAAGCGTCTTCGGGCTGAATCCGTAGGCCACGAAGAAGACGACGTACAACGGAGCAATCCCGCCTACGACCGCCAAGAGCGGAAGCAATGCATTCGACCACCGAGGAAACAGAAACCTACTCATGAGCTAGGGTTCCGTGACTTCGTGCTTTTTTTCACAAATGGTTGGGTGCGAGTCATTCGTCGGTCTGGATCCATGAGACTGAAAAGTGGTTGGCCTTTATCGAATTCAAATCTGGGTAAGTGGTCTTGAGCAGTCATTGAGGGGTGCAATCCCTCTTGGATGCACATCGACGCAGTGTCAAGAAAACCTACACATTGGAAGGCACAAGATCATAGTCGCTCAAGACAAGTTAGGGCAAGCGGGTAACTTGCAGTAAGTAGTCGAGAATCAGTCTCAATTAGATTCAGCGGGCCGCCGCGGCCGGTCAGGATCAAATCGAGTCATCAAGGAGGCGATTCCATCGACTTCACCGATCACCGTCAAGCGATCTCCAGCCTCGAGAACCATGTCCGCTCGAGGGATCAGAGTGGACGACCCACGTCGAATGATGGCCACGAGGCAACCGGAGGGGAAGCCAAGATTTCGGATCTTTTCTCCAATGAGCGGCTCACTGGGCGCTCCATTGGCGAGGAAGAGGGTGAAGTAACGCTCATCTTGGAGCAGGGTCTCACGGAGCTCTTCAGGCCCGGCCGCTTCCAGCCAGCTCTCGAGGAACTGAGCACGCTCAACACAGGCGGCCAACTGGGCAAGCAGGCGCAGGTGTGCGGTGGGTTCGGAGGTTGGACTCAGGAGAAAGAACATCGCTTGCACGGTGTGGGTGCTTTCGGAGCCCATCACGGTTCCGACGTTGATGAGCACCCCCGAGCGCGCTCTGACCACCACCAGATGAGGCCGATCGATGCCACCGACCCGGAGGTGTGGCAAGGCGACGCCCCCTGCAATGGGAGTCGCTCCGATTCGAACCCCGTTCATGAAGCCGGTGACCAGAAGGTTTGCATCCAGATCGGTCGAGGCTTGAAGATGCGCACAGGCCTCTCGGGCGATCGGCTCGAACGAACCACCGGCCGGAACATCGACCACTGAACACGTGGCGACGATTTCATCGAACGGGTCGTTCGCCTGGACGGTGCGCTCCTTGAGAATTCCCCGAAGCTCACTGTCGAGTCCGTCGAAACGACGTTGACCAAGTCGTTCGAAGACGTGGTAGATGGCGCCTTCCCGTTGGACTCTCCGGTTGGCATAGGCGAAGTACCAGACCACTCCGATGACGACCAAGCCGACGGCGAAGAGCGTGGGCATGGTTCCCATCTGCGTGATCAGCCAGCAGCTGCCGAAGATTCCGGCCAGGGGAACCCAGGGGTAGAGCGGGGTCTTGTAGGTCGGATCGTAAGAGTCGATAGCGCTTTCCCGCATGACGATGACCGCCAGACAGATCAGAGCAAAAAGCGCCAATTGAAACGCACTGGCGAGTTTCGCGATGGACAGTACGTCGAACGCCGCGATGTAGAAGATCACGGCCAGTACGGTGACCAGCAATGAGACGGTGGGCACTCCCCCGGGGCTGATCTTGCGAAACACCGAGGGAATCAGATCATCGCGACTCATCGCAAGCGGGTAGCGGGAGGAACTGAGAATCCCCGCGTTTGCGGCCGAAGTGAAGGCGAACAAGGCAGCGATCGAGATCAAGACCAGCCCGACAGGCCCGGCGAACGAGGCTGCTGCATCCGCAAGTGGGGTGTAGCTGCCTGAGAGCTCCGCGGCAGGCGTGACGCCGACGATCACGGTGATTCCGAGAATGTAGACGACAAACGCCACACCCAAACCGAGGAAGACCCCAAGCGGGAGGTTTCGCTGTGGGTTCTCGATTTCCTCGGCCAGACTCGGCACCTTGCTCACGCCCACGTAACTGATGAAGACCAGCCCCGCAGTCGCGAGGATGTCCGTGGTGCCCTTTTCGAAGAAGTGATTGAAACGTGAGAAGTCGATGGAGAAGCTGCCTTGGAGGAGAAACCAGGCGAGAAGCACCAGAAGCGAGATCACCAGGATGTTCTGGAATCGAGTGGTGGCCTTCGTCCCCAGCAGATTCAGGAATCCAAAGAACACCGCCAAACCGAGAGCAAGCCAGGTGATTGGCGTGTCGGCGAAGAACAGACTGATGTAAGCCCCCATGCCCACCAGGGAGAACGAGGCCTTCAGAGTCAGTGCCAGCCAGGTACCGAGACCTCCGATGGTTCCCGCCAGAGGGCCGAGACTTCGATCAAGAAAGAAATAAGTGCCTCCGGCCTTGGGCATGGCAGTGGCCAGTTCGACCTTGCACAGCATGGGGGCGATCATCATCAGCGCGGCAATGGAATAGGCCAGAACCACGGCAGGTCCGGACTGAGCGAACGCCAGACCGGGCAACAGAAAGAAACCCGCACTGAGCGTGGTTCCGGTCGCCACCGCGAAAACCCCGAACAGCGTGAGGTCCTTGCGTAATGCGCCTTCTTCTTGAGCAGAGCCGGCCATGGGAAACCACTACCTTCGCAGACGGTGTAGGAAACAGGAGGCCAGGGGACGTGGCCACCCTGAAGTGTAAACGAAATGCACGAGCAACAGGCTAAAGTTCACAGCTCTCACGAAGAGCGAGCAGAATTTGGTTTGAAGTCGATGGGCAAGCGAACAACACCTCCGATCGCAGACGCTCCTCTCCTCAGCGCCCGGGTATTCTGGAGCAATGATCGACACCCACTGCCACCTCACCTTTCCCGCACTCAGTGAACAGGTCGATGAGATCAGAGAAGCGAACCACACCGCAGGGGTTCGAGGGATGATCACCATCGCCACCACCAGTTCAGGCTGTGCTGAGAACCTTGCCATTGCTCGGGCATACGAGGATGTCTGGTGCAGTGCAGGCGTCCACCCACTTTATGCAGACCATGAGATCGACTGGGAACTGGTGCACGAAGCAGGCAAGGATCCCCGATGCGTCGCCTGGGGCGAACTGGGACTGGACAACTTCCACAAGACCCCCCCCATCGAGCTCCAGCTGAAAGTGCTTGAACAGCAACTTGCACACCTTGAGGCCTGGTCGAAGTTAGGGCTGGAGAAACCGGTGGTCATCCACTGCCGGGATGCCTTTGCACAGTTGATCCCGATCCTAGAAGCAAGCACCCTTCCCAACGAGCGATTCGTCTTCCACTGCTTCACGGGAGGGCCAGCGGAGGCCAGAAACGTACTGGAGTTTGGAGCCATGCTTTCGTTCACCGGCGTGGTCACCTATCGCAATGCTTCGGAGGTGGCGGAAGCCGCCGCCCTGGTTCCGGAAGATCGGATCATGGTGGAGACCGACGCCCCCTACCTCAGCCCGGAACCCCTCCGGGGCAAGCACCCCAACGTTCCTCCAAACGTCGTCCACACCGCACGGTTCATCGCAGAACTCAGAAAAGCTGATTTTGGGACGTTCGAATCGATTCTGGATGCCAACGCGGAACGATTCTTTGGGATCCAGCTGCCCGAGGCCTGAGTTCTGAACCCGAGGGAAGTACTCTGGTGACTCATGCCNCTNGATCAGCGACACGACTTTCAAGGCTCGATGATGAGCTTCGGTGACCACCTCGACGAACTGAGGCGGCGACTCATCATGGGACTCGTGGTTCCGCTGCCGCTGATGATCATTCTCTTTCCATTTGCTTCCGATATCCGAGGCATCCTGACCCGACCGGTGTTCGGAGCACTTCGCGCCGAGGGACTCCCCGCTCAACTGCAGGCGATGAATCCCGCGGAGACGCTGGCAACCGACCTCAAGCTGTCGATCATCTTCGCTCTGGTGCTGAGCTGTCCGTGGATCTTGTGGCAGGCGTGGAAGTTCATCGAACCCGGTCTCTACAAGCAAGAACGTCGCTTCGTGCACCTGTTGATCCCGGGCAGCGCAATTCTGACGGTGGCGGGGCTGGCACTGCTCTACTTCGGAATGCTGCCACTGATGCTTCGGGTCCTGATTGCGTTCGGTCTTCCTGGAGACGTTGAGACCTACCCGATCACCCAGCCGGAACAATCCGAGGCCACCACAGAACCTGCGGCTGAGGACTCCGAGCATGCCGACGCCCGGATCATGATCACTCCGCAGCGACCGGAACACCTGGAACCCGGAATGTTCTGGATCACTCCCGATCTGGATGAGCTGCACGTCGCCATTCCGACCCGGGACCAGACGAGCGGTGAGGTTCGGATTCTCTCGATTCCACTGATTCCGGAGGGCATGGTGCTTCAGCAGTACCGCCTCAAGGAGTACATCAACTTCATCCTGATTCTGATGGTCGGGATCTCAATCGCCTTCCAGATGCCACTGGTGATTCTGCTGCTGGGATGGCTCGGAATCATCCGGCCGGAAATTCTCGAACGGAATCGACGCTACGCACTGCTGGGATGCGGTGTGGTCTCGGCCGTGATCACCCCGGCGGACATCGTGAGCATGGGCCTCATGCTGGTTCCGTTGTATGCACTCTATGAATTCGGCATCCTGTTGCTGAAGATCGCACCCGCGGAGCGCGTGGCGAAGGGTTCCGTCTTCAAGGGCGCGGTGGAAGATGTACTGGGTCGGTTTGATCGTGGAGGCGAGGACGGCAGTGAGGATCCCGATGATGAGGATCCTGATGATGAGGATCCCGATGACCCGGATCGACCCAACCCAGGAGGAGGCGGAGGAGGTTCGGCTCCAACCGGCGGGGGCTCGGGTGAACCCGGAGCACCGGTGACACCCAAGCAGGCTCCGCAAGGCACCATCAGCTCCGGTTCCGACGCCCCGGAGGTCGATTCTCCACCAGCGGAGTCGGAGGAGCCTCCAGACCGTGGAGCACAGCCGTGATTTCCGGCGGACACCACCGACGCAGAATGAATCGACGGCTTGCGACGTTGCACCACCTCAGAAACGAACAGCCTCGACTCGTGGCATTCGATCTGGAGATGATGGAACGGGCGATCCAACTCGCCTCACGGGCTGCCGCCGTTGGAGAAGTGCCGGTCGGTGCCGTGGTCTATCGCGAGGGGCGAATCCTCGCCGAGGCGGCGAACAACCGTGAACACGCCGCGGACCCGACCGGACATGCGGAGATCGTCGCCCTCAGAGAGGCCGGGCGCAGCGTGGGTGAATGGCGTCTGCAGGGCTGCACGGTGGCGGTCACCCTCGAACCCTGTCCGATGTGCGCCGGCGCGATGGTCAATGCCCGGGTGGGACGAGTCATCTACGGCGCACGGGACCCCAAGGCCGGTGCGTGCAGTTCGCTCTATGAGATCACCGATGATCGCAGGCTCAACCACCGCCTGGAGACGGTTGGTGACGTGATGGGACGTCCGTGTGCGGGATTGCTCAGTAGTTTTTTCCGAGAGAGAAGACTTGAGAAAAGGAAGCAACGTGATGCAGCAAGGCGATGACCGAAAACCGGTGAACCCCCAGCCCATGAAGGTGATCTGCTTCGATTTCGGAGGTGTTCTGGTCCGGATCTGCCGCTCCTGGGAAGAAGCGTGTGCCAAGGCGGGCATCGACTCGGAGCAACTGGGCTTACCCGCGGTCGACATGCTGGTGGCCTCCGGTCACGCCGCGCGGTTTCAACGTGGGGAGATCCCATTTGATGACTTCATCCAGAACGAAGTGGAGCGACTGGAGAACCGCTTCACGCCGGAACAACTTCGCGCGATCCATGCCAGCTGGCTGATCGAAGAGGTCGGAGAGATGACGCCACTGATCATGCGGCTCAACGCCCTCGGGCTGATCACCGCGTCCCTCTCGAACACCGACCCCGAACACTGGAAGAGCCTTTCAGAGATGTCGGTGATCAGGGCCCTGCAGATTCCGGGACTGTCCTTTGAATACGGCCTTTTGAAGCCCGACCCAGCGATCTACCATGAAGCGGAATCCCGATTCAATGCCAGTGGGTCGTCGATCCTGTTCTTTGACGACCTTCCCGAGAACATCGAGGGAGCCGTGCGCTGTGGATGGAATGCCGTGCTGATCGACCCGCTGCAGCCAGCGGTCGCGCAGGTCGAGCGGGGACTTGAAGCTTTCGGGATTGAAATCTGAAACTTGGAAATCAGTCCGCTGAATCGCTGAAGAGGCCCACGGCCTCGTCGGGATCGATCCCCGTGACAAGTTCACGGAGGACCACGGTCGCATAGGCGCCACGTGGCAGATCGAATGCAGTTCGTATGTAGGACCCGTGGGCATCGACTCCAGAATCAATCTCTACGTTGGAAAGCTTGATGCGAAAGGGCCTGCGCGTTCCACGCTCGATGATGTCGCAGGACTCCAGTTGATCGGGAGAGAAACCCAGAGCGTTCAGCGCCTGGATCTCGGTGTCCAGCTTTGGTCCGAAGGGACGAAGCATGTGCCGGCCCCACATCGGACCGGTTGCCGAAAGGTCGAAGTTCTCGACCTGCTGTTGAAAATCGGATTCCGAGAGAATCTCCGGATGGCAGATGAATTGTCGGCGGGAGTCATGACGAATCGCCACGTCCCCGAGTTCGACCTGATCCATCAATCCATCGCGAAGTCGTGCATCGAGCACTTGGTTGAAGATCGCGGACTGCAGGGCACTGGTCCAGAAGGCGAGCATCGAGCGCTTGATCGAGAGCACCGCATCCCGCGGTGACCGACCCTGGATCAGTGCATGAACCGCCATTGATTCGGCCCGCTCGTTGCGAGACCACCCGCTGCGACATTGCTTCAGACGGCCTGCGTCGAAATGTTCCCGAGTGATGCGCTGCCGTTCGGGAGAGAGGCTCCCCCCGACTCCAAGCAGTTCGGAGAGCAGGTCATCCCAGCGCTCCTTGAGAAGAAGCGCACCGAGGCGATGCGTGTTCAGGCGATATCCGAACCGCTGATGACCGTAGTAGTTGGGCACCCCGGATTTTTCGAGCTGACGGAGACGTCGAAGGATCGAGGGGGCCTTGAGCGGATCGGTGTTTCTGATACGGATCGAGAATCGATTGCCCAGCAAGTGTCCGCGGCGGAGCTTGTTCTGGTGCCGCGCGGACCACAGGACCTGGATGTTGGGGTCCCGGGGTTCGACACTTCCGGGCTCTCGCCCCGGGAGGTGAACAGAGATCATCTGACGGGTGATGGCGCGACGATCCTTCATGCCAGCCGAGCCGATGGCGGATTCCTTGACCTTGAAATGACGTGCGATCGAGCGCTGCAGCTCAGAATGAGCCAGGCCCTGCTTCTGCACGAACAGATAGAGGTGCTCCCCTTCTCCCGATGGCTGATAGAGCGGGACCTCCTCGACGAGAAAGTCCTCATCGCGCGTCTTGATCTCTCCCGACACCTCTGGCGGCGGCAGTTGCCGTCCCTGGGGAAGTGCGCAGGGGATGCCGAATGGAATCTCTGAATCGGGGGAAGTCAGGATGTCCCATCCTCCAGATCGAGGTCATCGTTGTCTTCAAGCAGGTCGGTCTGCTCGTCGTCCAGAATCGAATCGATGTTCTCCGAAGAAGCCGCCTCGAGGACATCCTCCGAGACCATGATGGGAACCTGGTGGGCGACTCCCAGGGCGATGGCATCCGAAGGCCGGGAATCGACCTGCAGCTCAGCACCGTTCTGATCGATGACCAGCACGGCGAAGAAGGTGCCTTCAACGAGGTTCGTGATCTCGATCCTGGTCAGTGTTCCACCAAGCATGGTGATGATCGATCCCAGAAGGTCATGTGTCTGGGGACGGGCGATTTCAATCCCCTTGAGCCGACGCTCGATCGCAAAGGCTTCAGGCAGTCCAATGACGATCGGAAAGCTGCGTGATCCCTCGAGCTCCGCGAGCTCGATGATCTGCATCTCGTTCATCTCGCGGATGAAAATTCTGGAAAGCTCGACCTGGACGGTCATGTCTCGACTCCTCAGTCACCTGGTGGTTCCAAACCACGGAGGATGGTAGTCGCCAGCGGGCCGGGGCGGGTGGAGTAATCGCAAGCCTCGGAACCTTGGATCACCAGAGTCCGAGCAGGATGGTGAGATCCCGGGCGTTCACCCTGAGATCAAGGTCCAGATCAGCGGGACAACCGGCACAGGCACCCCAGCTGGCAAGAAGAATCGTGAGATCGTAGTGATTGACGACCCCGTCTCCATTGAGATCAGCAGAGGGCTCCGGTGGCGTGGTCAGCAACAAGGCCGCGTGCAGATCAAGGCAGCCCCACCCCGTTCCGGTGTCAAATCCCACCAAACTGAGATCTCGAGCGGAACTCAGAAGAATCTCCCGGATCTGATCTCGAGTGAGTTCGGGGTTGAGAGACCTGATCAGCGCGGCCGCTCCCGCGACGTGGGGAGCGGCGAAACTGGTACCGGAGGCACTGGAATAGGTGTTGAACATGGCCGTGGAGGTGACATCCGCTCCGGGCGCGACCAGATCGATTTGCTCACCGACACCACTGTTGGACCAACGTTGGTCGGTGTTGGTGATCGCTCCCACGGTGATTGTTTCCGGCCATCGGCCCGGGTAGGCGATGAAACCGCTGGAATTTCCTGCGGCAGCTACCAGAACGACGTCCTGATCAGCGGCGTATTTGATCGCATCGTGCAGCAGCTCGGTTCCCGATGAGAACTGCAGACTCATGTTGATCACCTGCGCCCCGTTGTCGACAGCCCAGAGCACCGCTTCGGCAGTGGTGGACTGTGCCACGGAACAGGGGTCTGAAACAGTGATCGGCAAGATGCGAGCTGTCCAGTTGATGCCGGCCACTCCAAGTCCGTTGTCGCCTGCGGCGGCGATGATCCCTGCCACCCGAGTGCCGTGACCACCACATACATCACTGGTATCGGAGCTGCCAGTGGCCATGTTGCGGCCGGGAAGAATGCGGTTGGAGAAGTCAGCGTGGGGGTACGTTCCGCTGTCCAGGGTGGCGACAATGACCGGATCTGCTCCGGTACTGATCTCCCAAGCCTCAAGCGCGCGAATATCCGCTCCCGAGACACCCGTTGTGCCCCCGACCAATTGCCCCTGATTGGACATGTTCCACTGCTGTGGAAAGTAGGGGTCATCGGGAGGAGCCGCCAGACTGCCTCGAACGTCGAGCTCAGCGGATTCGACGTACGGGAGTTGCCGGAGTGCCTCCAAGACCGAACGAGAATCTTCACCGGGAGCCAGCTGAAGGCGCAGCCATCGGTCGAGTCCGACTCGTCGAGCTGCAGGTCTGTTCGCTTGGTTGAGTGAGAAGCCCGGGGAGGCAAAACGGATGCCCTTGACGGGCAGCTGGAATCGTCGACCACCCGACCCGGTCAGCACCCAGCGATCCTGAATATCCACCCCGACCACCATTGGATTTCGGGTCTTGACCAGGACCTCCTCTGCGTGAAGCCGCGGAACAACCGAGCCTGCGACCAGCAGAAGTGCGAAGGAACAGAAGACTGATCTCATGGAAAACACGGGGGCGTCTCCGGGGAAGAACCGGCAGCGCCAGAGGGGGCGGAGCCGTAGAAACTATAGACCGCGGATGGTGGATGGCACGCATTGATTTGTGGATGAACCTCCACCGGGAAAATCCAGCCCGTACAGAACGCATCGAGGTCCGGGGATCCTTGATTCATCGATTGCTCCAGCATCTGGGGTGCAGTATGATCGGGCTTATCGGCCGTTCATCCATTGTTCCGGATGAACGGATGGCTTCTGCCAGGATTCTCAGGTCACCCACCCACAGTCGTGAAGGAATAGCACCGTGCATCGAAACCAACTGTTCACCTCCGAAAGCGTGTCCGTCGGGCACCCCGACAAGCTGGCCGACCAGATTTCCGATTCGATCCTCGATGCGATGATCCGAGTGGATCCGAATGCCAGGGTGGCGTGTGAAACCATGGTCTCGACCGGTCTGTGCGTGGTGGCAGGCGAAGTGACCTGTGATGGATACGTCGAGATCCGGGACGTCGTTCGCAAAACAATCACGGATGTCGGCTACGACAGCTCCGACAAGGGCATGGATGGCGACAGCTGTGCGGTCATGGTTTCGATCGACGAGCAGTCGCCGGAAATCTCCATGGGGGTGACCGAGGGTGAAGGAGCTCACAACGAACAGGGCGCCGGTGACCAGGGACTGATGTTCGGATACGCCTGTCGAGAGACCGAATCACTCATGCCACTGGCCATTGACCTGTCTCACAAGCTGGTCGCACAGCAGGAGAAGGTACGCCGGGCCGATCTCATTCCCCACCTGAGACCCGATGCCAAGAGTCAGGTCACCGTTGAATACGAGGGGATGCAACCCAAGTCCGTCCATACCGTGGTCTTGAGCACGCAGCACGGGCCAGAATGGACCCGCGACCAGCAGGGCATGCGAGCAGAAGTGATCGAACACATCATCAAGCCGGTGCTGGGAGACTGGTATTCAGATGACCTGATCGTCCACACCAATCCCACCGGGAGCTTCGAACGAGGCGGCCCCCACGGCGACTGCGGGCTCACCGGACGCAAGATCATCGTGGATACCTATGGCGGCATGGGGCGGCACGGAGGCGGTGCCTTCAGTGGGAAGGATCCTTCCAAGGTGGATCGCAGTGCGGCCTACATGGCTCGCTACATCGCCAAGAACCTGGTTGATGCCGGGCTCTGCGATCGCTGCGAAGTCCAGTTGAGCTACGCGATCGGAGTCGCTGAACCGACATCGATCTCGGTGGACACCTTTGGGACGGAAAAGATCGATCCCGAGAGCTTCGAAATGCTGATTCGCGATCACTTCAAACTGACTCCCAAGGGCATCATCGATTCCCTGGGACTGAAAAAGCCCATCTACCTGCCCAGCGCAGCACTCGGTCACTTTGGTCGCACCCCGGACGAAGGGGCTCCCGGAACCTTCTCATGGGAGCGAACCGATCTGTCCAAGAGCCTCGCAAACGCAAGTTCCTCCAGTAGCTCCGTAAGCTGAAACGAGTGCAGTGCACGACACTCGGGAGCATGAAACTCAGGATCCTCGTTCGCTGGTGATGAAGCGACTCGGCCGACAGTCGATGCGCTATCCCGATCTGGCGATCGAATCACTCAGCCGTGAAGACGGCCGGCTTGACGCACGAGATCGAAGCCTCGCTCGAGCCATCGAGACCACCGTGCTGAGCCGATGGAGAATTCTGACCCACCTGCTCGAAGCCTGCTCGAAGCGGTCCTGGGGAAAGATTGAACCGGAACTCAGAGGAGCACTGCTCTCAGGGGCGGCTCAGATCCTGTTCATGGACGGCATTCCGGATCATGCCGCCGTCGATCAGACCGTTCGCTGGAGCAAGCAGACCGTACGCAAGGGAGCCGGTGGGTTTGTCAATGGCATCCTGCGAGCGCTCATTCGACTTCGGGGGGAACTGCTGCCGGTCGAGCATGAAGACGCGCGCAACTGGTGGCTGCACCGGGATCTGATTCCACTGGATTCCGGCAACGCCTGGAAGCTGGGCAAGGCCGTGCTGCCCGAGGACCCCACAACCAGATTGGGCGTGCAAGCCTCGCTTGGTGATGACCTCGTACTGAGCTGGATCGGATCCGCGGGATGGGACACCACGGTTCGAAGAGCCGCTCATTGCCTGCTGCGACCTCCGATCACGATCGCCAGACCCGATGGGGAATTTGAAACCTGGACGGAGGGAATCGAGGGGTTGAGAACACGCCTGGCCCAGGAACCGGGCAGTCGCGTGCAGGATCGAACCTCGAGCCAGGCGGTGGAAGCCACACGGGGACTGAATCCCCGGTGCATTGTCGATTTCTGCGCTGGTCGAGGAACAAAGACCCGCCAGCTGGCGTTGCTTCACCCGGAAGCGACGATCCTTGCCGGAGACACCAACGAAGACCGAAGAGACGATCTGTACAAGGCCTTTGAAGGGCACGACCGGGTGGAAGTGGTGGAACCCCGCCGCTACGGGTCGGTGCTGGGGATGGTCGACCTGCTGGTGCTTGACGTCCCCTGTTCGAATTCAGGCGTGCTGCCCAGGCGCCCTCAGGCTCGCTATCGCTACAACCGTGAGCGAATGCGGTCTCTGCGAGCGCTTCAGAAGGAAATCATAGAGGAGTCTGTGCCCCTCCTCGGCCCCGGAGCCCACGTGCTCTACTCGACTTGCAGCCTGGAGCCCGCGGAAAACCAGGAACAGGCTGACTGGATCGCTCGCCGGTTTGATGCTCGCATCACCGAACAGCGAAGTACCGAGCCCGGGGGGCGGCCGGGAAGCGATGACGTACCCTATTCGGACGGTGGCTTCCATGCACTTCTCACTCGGGAACCGGACGGTAGCCCGGACGAAAGTTGATACTCTGGACAGGTCACCTCAAAGAACACAGCAACGATGAAGCTCAGCGAAGATTTCAACTTTGAATTCGTGCGAAGTGCCAGCGATGGCCCGATCGCCATGAACCTCAGCCAGAAGAACTGGGTGATGGGAGCGGGGCTGGGACTCGACGAGAGCAACGACTGGAGTCTGCCCACAGTCACCGGCAATGAGACGATGTTCTCACACCACATGGTCGCCGAGATGAGAAAGAAGCTCGAGAAGATCGCCGAGGACGAAGGTTTCTCGGGTCGATTGACGAAGTCGGCCGCCGCTCATGGAGAAATGATCACGATCCTTCCGCAGGACGCCCGACTCCGCCAAGAAGTCTTCGGAATGGCTTCCGATCTTTTCACTCGGATCGCCGGGACCAACCTGCGCAACTTCACGAGCATGAAGATCTACGCGAACCAGCAACCATCGAGAAACCGATATTGCGTCCGCAAGTTCAAGGGCAAGACTTCCACCCAGGTCGTGGTGAACCTCAGCGACACGGCATTTCGGTTCTTCAGATTCCACGGGCGCCACCACGAGGACGTGGACATCGACACAATGATCAACGGCCACTGGGAAGATGATCCAGATGCCTGCGCGAAGCAGATCGAGGCAGAGGTGCGCATGTTCGACATGAACTACTTCAGGAGGATCCGTGAAGCGGCTTCCGATGGAACGATCTATCTGCTGCTTCCAATGGGTCCCTATCGAAGAAAAGTGTCGATTCAGGCATTTCTGAACGTGCTGCAGGTGGTTCCCGGCGGCGCAATTGACCTGAGCGATGCAGACTTAAGGCGAATCTACCCCGGGTCCACCACCAAGACCTGATGCCCCAAGGCACTGCCTGGGCGCCCAGCTCAACCGGCAAGATCGAATAATGAGATCGACGGCCCTCGTCATACGAGAACCGTCGATCTGAGTGTCGGTTCGGAATTCGAGGATCTACCAACTCAGCCGCAGTCGGCTCCCCATCGCCCAAGGAGAATGGTGAGGTCCGGGCCGCTGACGAAACCGTCACCGTCCAGGTCCGCGACTGGACCATTGGTTCCCCAGGCGGCAAGCAGGATCGTCAGGTCGGCACCGCCCACGATCTGGTCGCCATCGAGGTCACCAACGCAGTCCGTGCCCACTCCTCCAAGCTCGACGGTGAAGAACTGGTCGCCCTCCAGGAGCGAGAAGTCCACGTTGCGAGGATCCTCGAGGTTGGCGCCTCCACCGATTCCACCAAGAACCTGGTTGGAGACGAAATTCTGATCACTGCTGGTGATGAAGGCGCAGACCCTGATGGGCCCCCCCTCGTATCCAACCATGAGTCCAAGCGGAATCGAAGCTTCGATGCCGGTAGTCACGCCGGTGCCGTCCGAAAGATCATCTCCCCCATCGACTCCCGCAACGTTCGAGTTGTCGATCGCAACCCAGACTCCGTTGAGTCCTCTGAGGATGTCGACGCCGACTTCGGCACCACCGATGTATGTTCCACTTCCACCGCCGTCGGTGAGCACCTGGGCGAGATTCGCGAAGAGGCTCACGGGTTCGCCGCCGCAGTTGGCCGAGAACCAGAGATCCGCTGCGAATCCTTCATCGAAGGCGAGCCCGTTTCCAGTTCCGTCGTCGCCCATGATGTTGAGGCCGTTGAAACCGGCCTCGGGGTTGTCGCCACGCAGTCGATTCTGACCCCCTTCACCAAAGTCGAAGAACACCTGGAGCTTGTTGAAGTTCGATTCGAAGTTGCCGGCGAAGACCAGGTTGATTCGGTCGTCGTCGATGAAGCCGTAGGCTGCGTCGAGTTCCGATCCGTTGCACTGACCCGTAAGCCCATCGGTCGCATCCCCGAAGCCGGTCTGGGTGTCCTGAACGATCAGGGGGGCGCCGTATTCGGTTCCCGCATCACCATCGACCGTGACCAGGGGATCTGCAACCGGTTCCCCACCTCCACCGTCGTTGCCGGGGCCACACGGATACTTGCCTTCAGCGCCATCGAATGCCACGAACTGACATCCTGGAATGTCCTTGAAATCAACGAGGCGTGGATCGCCGAGGTTGTTGGTGGGGGCTTCCAGCGGACCCAGCACCTGGTTGGACATGAAGGTGTGCCCGCTGTTGTTGATCATGGCACAGACCCGCATTCCCGAACCAGCGAGGTAAGTCGGAGCAATCTGGGAGATTGGAATCACGATCTCGATTCCGGTGGTGACGCCCTCTGCGGGATTGGATGGGGCTGCCTGCTCTCCGGAAAGGACGCCGTCGATGTTGGCATTGTTCACGGCCAGTTCGATTCCGGTGTCGCTGAGAATTCCCCCGAGGCCGTTGGGGTTGTCGATGCTGTTGCCGAGGAAACCTCCGCCGCCGCCACCCTCGGTGAGGATCTGAGCCGCATTGGCGTAGAGAGCGGGGTTCGCACCCTTCCCGTCGAAGCCCATGCCCAGCGTGATGTAGTAGTCGGCCGTGAATCCCTCATCGAAGCTCAGACCGGGGGCCCCGCTGATCTCGCTGCCGCCCATCGCGTTGAGCCCGTTGAAATCGACGTTGGGATTGTCATCACGAAGCACGTTCTGACCAACCGAGTCGTCGAAGTCGAGGAAGAGATCGAGCTTGTTGTAGTTCGATTCCAGATTCCCCGGAAGAAAGATGTACAACAGACCATCGCTGACCGTGGCGTAGATACCGCACAACTCCGATCCATTGGATGTGAACGGATCAGAGTCGGTGTTGTCACCGAACTGCGTGTTCACAAACTGCTGCTGCAACAGTGGAAGTAAGGGATCATCCTCCTGGGTCATCCCATCGCACAGCGAAAGCTGAGCTCCAGCAAGTGATGTGAAAGTCACGGGAGCGATGGCAGAAAGCAACATGCAGCGGAACAAGGAGGACATCTTGGAATCTCCGTAGGTGTTCTGAATAGACTTCCTCAATCACTTTTTAGCGATGAGCGATTCTTCAAAATAAACAAGACACGGGTTGGCATCAAGAGCGAAACTTTGATTTAGCGCCTCAAGACCCTCTCATCGAAAACAAGGACGCCCCATAAGGGTGTTTGAATTCACGGCCAGTTCGATCCTTCCTCGAATGAAGGGGAGGGATTGGACAGGTTTGAATGGTCAGAGGGGTTGATGGGCGGTATTCTAAGGACATGCGAAAAACCATTCAAACACTCGTTGCAACAACCGCCATCTCATTGGGAACTGGTGTGACGATGGGCATTCAAGACGGCCCCTCGATGGTCGAAGGAATCGGTGCCTTCCCCTACCAGGCCGGGTCCATCCAGGGAGTCAGTTTCAGAGTCTGGGCCCCGAATGCGCAGGAAGTCTTCGTCCTGGGATCATTCAATTTCTGGAACCCCGAAACGCACCCTTTGTTTGCAGAAGGTGATGGTTACTGGTCGGTCCAGGTTCCCTACGCGCTGCCGGGCAGCCAGTACAAGTACCGAATCAAGACCGCAGAGGAATCGCTGGAACGCAACGACGCCCGAGCATTCGACATGACCAACTCGGTGGGCAATTCCGTGGTGTACGACCTGGATGCCTACGAATGGCAGAGCGAGGACTACCAGACACCGGCATTCAACGAGATGGTGATCTACGAGATGCACCTCGGGACCTTCGGAGTCGACCCTGGGTCAACCGAGGTCGGCACCTTCAACCAGTCGACGGCCTACCTCGATCACCTCGAGCAACTGGGGATCAACGCCATC
>NHEC01000091.1 GCA_002171655.1 Planctomycetes bacterium TMED75 | reverse complement strand
TGCCGCGCTCTCGCGGTTGGTTGGTTGGTGGGCTTTTCCGCGCACCACACCCATGTCTGGGCTCTCTCGCGAGTCGACGCTCCTGCTCTACCGGACGTATCGTGATGATGACTTCCTCAGGCCCATCGTGGCATTGCTTCTGGGAATCTGCCTTTTCGTGTTCATCCTCTCGCTCAAGCAGGGTTCAGTCCATGCACCCGGTCGACCCTTTCTCTGGTTTCTCCTCCTTGGTCGACTTGGCGCTCGTGAGGTGCAGGATGCCCTATCCGCCTCCGCAGAGGTAGATGACATCGATGAAGAGGACTCCGATCTAGAATCTGACGAAGAGCTCCAGCATGCCTGAATATCCTCTTGTCTTCAAAGTAAAGAGACCATGACTTCCGTAGGCATCGTTCAAACAATCATCCCTCACTACCGCCAGCCGGTCTTTGCGGATCTTGCCGCTCGGGATGGCATCGATCTCACCCTGTACGCCCAGCTTGGTACCAACCAGGGTTCGCTCAAGGGAATGGGAAAGGTCGAGGAGTATGCGACGGTTGATGTCACCGAGCGTGCACTTGGACCGTTCATCTGGGATCCAGGGAATCTCAAGGCAGCCCGAGCTCGCCACGATGTCCTGATCTTCTCCTGGAAGACGCGTTCTCTCCTGTTGCCCAGGGCAATCCGGATTGCCCGCAGGTCGGGATCCGCGGTGGTGGTCTGGGGACACGGGTTCAGCAAGACCGATTCACCAATGCGGCGCCGAATGAGGTTGAAGCCTGCGCTCATGGCTGATGCCTGTCTCTTCTATGACCACACGAACGCTGGCAAGTCGGCTGAAGACGGCATCGAGCCGGGTCGGGTCTTCGCTGCGCCCAATGCGGTCGATCAGCGCGGTATCGAATCAGCCAAGGCTGAGTGGTTGGATGAACCCGGGCGGCTCGAGGCATTTCAGAAACGCGAAGGCATCGATCCTTCGAAGACCTTCATCTTCATTTCACGTCTCGAACCCGACAAGCGTCTCGACGTACTCCTCCGGGCGATGAAGCTCATGCTTGCGAAGGATCCGGCCCTGACCTTGATCGTGGTCGGTGATGGGGCGGAGCGCGACTCGATTGAATCGCTCGCTCGTACATTGGGAGTACAGGATTCCGTTCGCTTTCTTGGTGCCATCTACGACGAAGCAGAGCTGGCGGGTTGGTGCCTTTCCGCTCTGTGCATGGCGTATCCCGGCGCAGTCGGGTTGACGGCCATGCATGCATTTGGTTACGGCCTGCCCATGGTGACCACCGACCTCATCACCTGCCACGGTCCTGAAATCAATGCGATTCGAGACGGGGAAAATGGAATGTTGTACCGGGACGGCGACTTCGGGGATCTGGCTGAAAAGCTACTGGAATTCTCGTGCAACCCTGATCTCCGTGCACGCATGTCGGCGGCTGCGGCGGACTCCGTACGGGGTGAGACGGGGTGGACCATACCCAACATGGTCAATGGCTTCGTCAAGTGCATCGAAGCCGTTCAGACCATGAAGAAAGCACGCTGATCTGCAGTCAGCCTTCCTCTCAGTTTATTGATCGTGTCGATTGAGCGATGAAACGTCGTGTCCGGCATCGACCAGAGTCCGTTCCTGCTTCGCCAGCTCCAGGTCGTGTTCTGCCATCATGACCGCAAGCTGCTCGACGGTGGTGGTCGGTTCCCAGCCCAGTTTCTGCTTGGCCAGTGTCGGGTCACCAAGCAATTCATCGACTTCGGTGGGTCGGAAATATCGAGGATCAATCTCGATGTACTGCTCGGGGTCCAGTCCGTGAAATTCGAAGACCAGCTCGCAGAACCGACGAACTGGAATCATCTTTCCGGTGGCAACCACATAGTTGTCCGGTTCATCCTGCTGGAGCATTCTCCACATCGCATCCACGTAATCACCAGCAAACCCCCAGTCACGTTGTGCATCAAGGTTGCCCAGATACAACTTCTCCTGGAGTCCCAGCTTGATCCTGCCGGCGGCGCGAGTGATCTTGCGGGTGACGAAGGTCTCGCCTCGCCGAGGACTTTCGTGGTTGAAGAGGATTCCACAACACGCAAACATGTCGTAGCTCTCCCGGTAGTTGATGGTGAGCCAGTGTCCAAAGACCTTGGCACATCCGTAGGGTGATCGAGGGTAGAAGGGCGTTCGTTCCGTCTGTGGGACTTCCTGGACCTTGCCGAACATCTCCGAGGAGCAGGCCTGGTAGTAGCGAATCTGCTTCCCAGCGGACTGTTGTCCATCCCGAACCGCCTCCAGAAGGTTGGATGTGCCCAGTGCGACGATGTTCGCGGTATCGATCGGCTGGTCGAAACTGACTCGTACGTGGCTTTGTGCGCCGAGGTTGTAGACCTCATCAGGCTGAATGGACCGGATCAATCCTGCCAGACGAGAACCATCAGTCAGATCACCGTAGTGAAGCTTCAGAGGGGGGTTGGGCTGATGCGGGTCCTGATACAGGTGTTCCAGGCGGTCGGTATTGAACGTGGAGGCACGTCGTACGACTCCATGGACCTCGTATCCCTTTGCCAGAAGCTGCTCGGTGAGGTAGGAGCCGTCCTGTCCAGTAATGCCGGTGATGAATGCCGTCTTCATGAGTAATCAACCTCTGATTCGATCGAAGCGGGGATCTGGGGGTGCGACACCAAGCCAGTTCCGGGATTGGTGTTTCCGTATGGAATCAACCGATGGTACGGTTCCGGAGAACCTTCATCGGAGTGCTTGGCGTGGATCTTTCAAATAAGCGTATTTCTGTCACTGGTGGGGCTGGATTCCTGGGTCATTTCGTACTCGAAGCCCTCGCAAAGCGCGGCTGTAGGGACATTTTCGTGCCGCGGCAGCGAGACTACGACCTTACGACTGAGGAAGGTACCAGAAGATTTTATTCGGACGCTCGTCCCGAGGTGGTTATTCACCTCGCGGCCGAGGTGGGTGGAATTGGCGCAAACCAGGACAATCCCGGGCGCTACTTCTTTGCCAACATGGCAATGTCCCTTCATTTGATCGAGCAGGCACGCATCTGTGGCATCGACAAGTTCGTCCAGACCGGAACCATTTGTGCCTACCCCTGCCACACGCCTGTGCCCTTCTTGGAGGAGAACCTCTGGGAGGGCTACCCCGAGGTGACCAATGCACCCTATGGCATTGCCAAGAAGGCGGCGATGGTCATGCTTGACGGGTATCGCCGACAGTACGCGCTGGACAGCGCCTACCTTCTTCCGGTGAACCTCTACGGACCTCGAGATAATTTCGACCTGCATTCCTCCCACGTCATCCCTGCCCTGGTGAGAAAGTGCGTGTCCGCTTGTGATGACGGTGTGGACCACATCGAATGCTGGGGGACCGGTTCCGCGAGTCGTGAGTTTCTTTATGTAGAGGACGCCGCCGAGGGCATCGTGCGTGCGACCGAGGTCATGGAGGACCCCATTCCAGTCAACCTGGGAACCTGCATGGAGATCACCATCAAGGATCTGGTCGAACTCATCGCCCGCTTGACGGGATTCGAAGGTGAGATCCGCTGGGATTCAAGCAAACCCGACGGTCAGCCTCGACGCTGTCTTGATACCCGTCGAGCCAAGGAACTATTTGACTGGGAAGCCCGGGTGGGTTTCGAGGAAGGCCTTCGAAACACCATAGATTGGTACCGAAGCAACAAGGATTCGATTGATTGATTGAGTGAGGTCAATCATGCATCCGTAACGCGATCTCCGTCTTGACTGGAGCCATCAACATGGCAGAACGAGACATCACCCACGCCCTTTCCTTCGACATCGAGGACTGGTTTCACATGGTGGAGATCGAGGCGGTGAACGATCCCAAGACCTGGGATGGGCTTCCTTCCATCGTGGAACGTGAAACCGAGTGGATTCTCGAGACGCTTCGTGAGCGCAGGGTCCGAGCCACTTTCTTCGTGCTCGGTTGGATCGCCGATCGCTATCCGGGTCTGGTCAAGTCGATTGCCAGTGAGGGGCACGAGGTTTCCAGTCACTCCTTTTGGCACCGGCGGGTGGATCAGTTGGATCCGGAGACGTTTCGAAAGGACATGCAGGATTCCCTGGACGCCATTCGTGCCGCAGGTGTCGATCATTGCCCGGGTTTTCGCGCTCCGACGTTTTCAATCGTCCCCGGTTCCGAGTGGGCGATCGACACCCTTCTCGACCTTGGCTTCGAATACGACGCCAGCTTGTTTCCCACCGCGCGTGAACATGGCGGCTACCCCTGTCCCCTTGGACCGCACGTGTGTGAAATCGCCCCCAGTGGTCGCAGCATCTCTGAGTTGCCGATGAGCATCATGCGCTTCATGGGGCGAACCACGGCATTTTCCGGTGGGGGTTTCTTCCGATTGTTTCCACGCTCGCTCATCGCGCGTGGGTTTCGTCAATGCGAAGCAGCCGGGAATCCCGTCTCCGTCTATCTTCACCCCCGGGACTTCGCGGTGGATACTCCTCGGGTTCCGATGCCGGCAACTCGGAAATTCAAATGCTACGTCGGACTGAAGACCGCCCGTGACAAGTTCCGCTGGATGCTTGACCGATGGAAATTCGACAGTTGCTCGGAGGTTCTGCGTCACCATCCCGCCATGGATCCCTCCGCCCCGCACTCATGACCAACAATCCTGCATTCCAGACCGACAGATGGGTTGGATTCAATGTCCGCTGACATCACCATTCTGATTTTGACCAAGAATGAGGAGCTGAACCTCCCCAACGCACTCGCCAGTGTGGTGGAGTTTGCTCATCGTGTGGTCGTGGTGGACAGTGGGAGCACTGACCGCACCGTGGAGATCGCTCGGGAGGCCGGCGCCGATGTCTACGAGAACCCCTTCGTGAATCATGCGATCCAGGTGAACTGGGGGCTCGACAACACCGAAATCTCAACCCCCTGGATCTTTCGACTTGATGCCGACGAAGTGGTCCTCCCCGAACTCGTCCGTTTCCTTCGGGAAGATCTGGATTCCCTTGCGGACGATGTCGATGGCATCCAGATTCGGCGGCGAATTCACTTCCTCGGTCGTTGGATCAGACACGGTGGGTGCTATCCCAACTACGTACTGCGCATCTTTAAGACCGGTCGGGCTCGTTGTGAGATGGCCTTCATGGACGAGCACATGGTGGTTGAGGGTAGCACCAAGGAGGTTGATGCCGACATTCGGGACGAGAACACCAAACCACTGCGTTGGTGGACAGCCAAGCACAACTGGTACTCAGATCGTGAACTCTTCGAGCTTCTGGAAAAGGAGACTGCGGCGGCTCAACCAGGAGCGGTGCAGCCAAGGCTTTTTGGTTCTCGCGTCGAGCGAAAGCGGTGGCTCAAGACCAATGTCTACGGTCGTGTCCCACTGGCCTGGCGCTCATGGCTCTACTTCATCTACCGCTATTACTTCAAGCTTGGTTTTCTCGACGGCCCTGAAGGCAGGATCTACCACTTTCTTCAGGCCTACTGGTATCGATTTCTGGTTGATGCGAAGCTTTTCGAAGCCAAGAAGTACCCTCGCATCAAAAACGAGTTGATTGAAGAGATCTCTCAATCCCTTAAGGATTGAGCAAGCTTCGATCCACCGCTTTCTTTCAACGACCAAACGCTCAGACCTCATTCGATCGGTCCTCGTACGGTCTTGGCTTGATTGGTCTGCATGGGTTTCCCGCGCAGATCGTCCACTCGGGCATGTCCTTGGTCACCACGCTGGCGGCACCTATGACGGCACCGGTTCCGATCACCACTCCCGGGGCGATGAAGGTCTTGGCGAAGACGAGTACATCTGCTCCGATGTCGATGGCACCAACTGTGAGCGGTAGTGTGGCTACGGTCACGTCATGACTTCCCGTGCACACATAGGAGTACTGGGCGACCGTCGAACGTTCGCGAAGCCGTATGGGCCCCAGTGAGTACAGGGTGGTTCCCGGTGCGACACAGGCCCGGTGGTCGAGGGTCACGTTCCAAGGCATCGTGATTTGCGCGGAAGCAGCGACGTAGGGGCGTCCGGATATCTTGGTTCCGAAGCAGCGCAGCACCAGCAATCGCCATGGATTGAACTGACTCGGAGTCAGCCGACAGGTCACGGCCCAGAGGATGAAAAACAGGTATTTCCCGATTCTGGCCTTCAGGGTGAACGGGGATACGTACGTCGAGTCCTGCGCCTCATTCACCTGTTTCAGCCGTTCACTCATGCTCATTGGTTCAAACCCTCTCGGTCACCATGGTGCTGTCCGGTGAAGGCTACCATGTGCGCTTAAGGTGGTCGCATGCAACTCCGGATTCACAACACCCTCACCCGTGCTCTTGAGACCTTTGAACCCGCTTCAGATGGCGTGAGTCCTGTTTCCTTCTACACCTGCGGACCTACGGTCTACGACTACGCCCACATCGGTAATTTTCGATCCTTTCTGAATGCCGATGTCCTGCGCAGGACCCTCGAGGTGCTGGGACACGATGTCATCCACGTCATGAACATCACGGATGTCGGCCACATGACCGACGACTCCAATGTGGACGGGGGTGGTGAGGACAAGATGGAGATCGCGGCCAAGAGACTGCTGGAATACAAGAAGTCGGGGACGCTTCCCGAAAATGCACAGGTCGACCCCGATGATCCGATGGCCATCGCCGATTTCTATGCCGAAGCGTTTCTCGAGGATGCCCGGACCCTCGGTCTTCTGGTCGCGCTCGAAGCAGAGGAACACCCCGAGCGCCTGCCTCGGCCCACAAGGTATGTCCGGGAGATGATCGCCCTGGTTGAGTCTCTGATCGAACGCGGGCATGCCTACGTGGCCTCTGACGGGGCGGTCTACTTCGATGTCGGGAGTTTTCCCGACTACGGAGAACTCAGCGGCAACACCGTTGAAGCATTGCGAGCAGGCGAGGGCGGACGAGTCCTGGAATCCAACCAGGCCGTCAAGAAGTCTCCCGCAGACTTCATGCTCTGGAAGCCGGATGCTTCGCATCTCATGCGTTGGGAGAGTCCCTGGGGAGCGGGTTACCCCGGGTGGCACCTCGAATGTTCGGTGATGGCTGAATCCCTGCTCGGGGTCCAGGGCGTGATCGACTTTCATTCCGGGGGAGAGGACAACATCTTTCCGCACCACGAATGCGAAATCGCACAGAGCCGTTGTGCCACCGGCGCTCCATCATTCGCCCGCTACTGGTTCCACACCAGACACCTGGTGGTCGAGGGTCAGAAGATGTCCAAGAGCAAGGGCAACTTCTTCACGGTCCGTGACATTCTCGAAAAGGGTGCAACGCCTGCAGCCCTTCGTCTGGAACTGATTCGGACCCACTACCGACAGAACGCAAATTTCACCCTTCAGGGGCTGAGGGATTGTGGACGCATGGTTGATCGATGGTGCCGGTTGAGTGATCAGTTGCGTTCGGGAGTGGTTGCTTCCAGCGAGGGGCCCGGTCATCTCGAGCAGGCACTGCCTCACTTCATGGGTGCGCTCTGTGATGACCTGAACGTGGCCCGCGCAATCGGCATTCTCAATGAGGCTGCGAGTCTCGCCCGAGCGGACGAGAAGACCGGGTGCACCGATCGAAACCGATCTGATGCCGAGCTTGAAGCCTTGCAACGCATGGATCACGTTCTTGGTGTCCTCGAGCGGAATGAAGCACCTTCGACGCACTCCGACGACTCGATCTCGACCTTTGTCGAAGAACGCATTGCGGCCCGCATCCAGGCCAAGGCCGACAAGGACTGGGCGAGCGCGGATGCAATCCGGGATGAACTCGGCTCCATGGGAATCGAAATCAAGGACGGCCCGGAGGGAACGTCATGGTCCAGGGTGGTCGAATGAGCGCAGTCCCGATCATCGGGCTCACCGGTGGGGTTGCCTCCGGCAAGAGCACCGTCGCCGACACCCTGGAGGAGCTTGGTTGTTTCGTATCCGACAGCGACGTGATCGCCCACGAAGTGTTGCTTGAACCCGAAGTGGTGCGAGTGCTGGTGGATCGGTGGGGGCAGGAGATCCTTTCCGAAGATGGATCGCCCTCCCGGTCGAAGATTGGTCGGCTGGTCTTTTCGGATTCGAAACAGCGACAGTGGCTTGAAGAACGACTTCATCCGCGCATCAACTCCCGTCGCCGTTCGGCCATCGATGCGATTCTCGACTCCAGCGAGGTTCCTGCTTGCGTGATCGATGCGCCACTGCTTTTCGAGGCCGGAATCGATGAGGAGTGCTCCACGGTCATCTTCGTGGAAACTCCGATTGATCGCAGACGGGAATGGGCCCTGCGAGACCGTGGTTGGTCTGAAGCTGATTTCGATCGCCGGGAACGCGCTCAGCTCGATGTGGAAGAGAAGAAGCGACGTTCCAATCTGACGATCACCAACCTTGGATCGCTCGAAGAGCTCCGTACTCGTACTTGTGAGGCCTTCCATTCCATCATTGGTTGATTCCATCGAAACTCCGGCAGCCACTTCCTGAGACTTTTTTCGGGGAGTCCCACCTCCACCGCTTGACGTGGGGCATCAGTGTCTTCATCATCTATCTGACGACGTCGAGGTGAAGTTCAGTTCATCACCCGTATGAGGTTTCGAAGTTCTTCTTTGAAACACCCGTCACACCCCCGTTTCACCAACCAATCCGTTTCCGCGCGTCTGTGATTCGTGCAGGCCCGGGAGCCAGAAAGAGTTCTGCGAATTCGCCGTCGAAAAGACGGGTTGCGTCAGAAAAAGGTCACAAGCATGCCAAGCAAGTCACGTCGACGCGGACGTCGAAAGAGCAACTCCAATTCAGGTTCCGGAGGTGCCGCCACCTTGGTACTCGCACCGGGTTCGGTTCCCTCCGAGGAACAGCTGGAGGAGGAACTGCGTGAGCTTGAGGAGAAGACGCAGGGTAAATACAACCTTGCAAAGAACGACCTGACGCTTCCGATGTTGCAGAAGATGTCCGGGGACGAACTCAACAAGCTCGCAAAGAAGGAGAAGATCAAGGACTTCCAGACGATGCCCAAGCAGCAACTCGTCTTCGAGGTCCTCAAGGCCAGAGCTCAGAAGCAGGGCCTGATGATGGCCGAAGGTACGTTGGAGATCATGCCCGACGGCTTTGGATTCCTGCGCAGTCCCGAGTACTCCTACATGCCGTGTGCGGATGACGTCTACGTCAGCCCCGCGCAGATCCGTCGATTCGGTCTGCGCAAGGGACATGTGGTCAAGGGGCTCATCAGGCCTCCCAAGGAGGCCGAGATCTACTTCGCTCTCTTGCGCGTTGAAGAGGTCTGTGGAAAGGATCCCAAGAAGATCCACGAGCTTTCCACCTTCGAAAATCTCACTCCTCTTCACCCCAACCGAAGAATCCAGCTGGAAGTGGCTGGTGAACCGGACAAGATGGAGACCCGGATCATCGACATGGTGACTCCCCTCGGTTTCGGACAGCGCGCACTGATCGTGGCGCCTCCCCGAACGGGTAAGACCGTCATCTTGCAGCAGATCACCCAGGCGATCTCCAAGAACCACCCCGAAGCGCACGTGATGGTGCTGCTGGTCGATGAGCGTCCCGAGGAAGTCACCGACTTTCGACGCAACACCGAGGAATCTGTGGAGGTGGTCGCCAGCACCTTTGACGAGGAACCTCATCGCCACATCCAGGTCGCCGAGATGCTCATCGAGAAGGCTCGCAGGCTCGTCGAGATCGGGGAGGATGTGGTGATCCTTCTGGATTCGATCACCCGGCTGGCTCGTGGGTACCAGGCTGCAATGGGATCCGGTGGCGCGGTGACTTCCGGTGGCATCAACCCCAAGGCACTGATCCCTCCGAAGAAGTTCTTCGGTTCCGCACGAAACATCGAGGACGGTGGTTCACTCACGATTCTCGGCACGGCGCTGGTCGACACCAATGCGCGCAGCGACGAAGTGATTTTCGAGGAGTTCAAGGGCACGGGTAATGCTGAACTGCACCTGGACCGAAAGCTCGTCGAAAAACGAGTCTGGCCTGCAATCAACATCCCCGCCAGTGGAACGCGGCGCGAGGAGCTGCTGCTTGATCCCAAGGAGCATGAACTCATCGTCCGCCTGCGCAAGGTGGTCGCCGACATGAACGTGGTTGAAGCCATGGAACTGCTTCAAAGCCGTCTCTCCAAGACGAAGTCCAACGGTGAGTTCCTGATGACCATGAACATGGGCTGACCGCTTGCGGGATGCCAACGTGGTTCATTCACGCCTTTCGATCGGATCCAATGGAACCGATCGCCCTGCTTCAGCGGTATTCTTTGTTGTCTGCCAGCACTGCACCAAGAGTGCCACGTTCATTCCGTATTCTTTTTCGGGTGCAGGACCATTTTGAACTCGCCAGGGACCCGGTATCATGAGTTCAGCCCCCTGTGCGGGCTTGCCGACCAGCCAACCACGGAGCACTTCCCCATGATGCCAAGTCCGATAACCAAGCCCCGGCGCGGAATGACCATCGTTGAGATCATGGCGGTGGTGGGGGTGATCATTCTTCTGGTCGGCATTTTGCTGCCCGCCCTGAATGTGGCAAGCGGCAACGCTCGTTGGGCGAAATCACAGAACAGCCTGCGCCAGATCTACCAGTTGATGCGCGAATACACGACTGACAACCGGGAAATCATCGTTCCGGCTGCCTTTGACTATCGTGAATCTGGCTACATGGGAAAGGTGCGCTCCAGCCAACCCCCGGGCTCAATTCCAAATCTCAGTACCGCACTGGGGCAGCAAGTCAACTACGGCACCTGGACGGACATCCTGCACACCTACGGCAAGTTCAGTACGCCACTGATTTCTGATACTTCGGCCGCTGGCGCTAATTCGTGGAACTACCAATACGATTCCCCGGACCGAGTCTTTTATGAGAATGAAGATGGCGGTTACGACAGCATCTTTCGCTCCGCGGTGCAGATGAGCCGTACTCCCGGTGGGACCGAGGCGACACCCTATGGAACCGGGGCTCAGACCGGCGAAACCAGTCATCCGGGCTACTTCGCGGCCAACCTACTGTTCGACGCACGCCCTGGATCGGAGAACCTCTACGGTGAATGGCGTACTTCGGCAGAGGTCCGGCGACCGGCCAACACGATGTACCTCGTCGATTCCAGATACGGTGAGACGATCGAACCCACGGCCGAGGGATTTGGGAGTCCCATGGACCCCGATCCCGCGCAGGTCTTCTCCGGACAAGTTGATTTCCGCTACCCCGGTGAGACGACCCTGATGCTCTTCCTCGACGGGCACATCGGCACCGAGACTGAGTGGGAACTCTTCTCCGATCTCAGGGAGATTCGCAACATTCAGGTCGATTCTTTGAATTGATCGAGGGCGGCTGGCCACAGCCAACCCCCCTCAGAGCCCCTCAAGGCCTTTCGGCTTGTTTCCGTGGCCTTGAACCCTGCTCAGGGCCGTTGTGGATTGTCCAGCCGGGCTTGCTTCGTGGGGTGAATTCAGTACCATTCTCTGTCCGCCCTCCGGGGCGGTTTTTAGTCGGGCCCTCCCCGAGAGAAGCCTGCTTCGCCACCGTAGCTCAGTGGTAGAGCACACCCTTGGTAAGGGTGAGGTCACGGGTTCAAGTCCCGTCGGTGGCTTCCCTAGGGAATCCAGTTGTTTGAGGGTTCCAATTCTTATCGTCGGTGTGGTGCGTGCGCAGTGTGCCCACCACACCATGTTCACACCCCGGGCCGCTCGCANANNGCGTGGGGCCATCGAAAGCNTCTGTCGGAGAGATTCAGGCGATGGCCAAGGAAACCTTCAATCGAACNAAGCCGCACGTGAACGTCGGAACCATTGGTCACGTCGACCATGGCAAGACGACCCTNACCGCGGCCCTCACTACCGTTCAGGCTGCAAAGGGACTCGCAAATCCCATTGCATACGATGACGTCGCCAAGGCGTCGGAATCNGAAGGACGTCGCGATGCGACNAAGATCCTCACGATTTCGACCAGCCACGTNGAGTACGAGTCANAGANTCGTCACTACGCGCACGTCGACTGTCCNGGTCACGCGGACTACGTGAAGAACATGATCACCGGTGCCGCNCAGATGGATGGAGCAATCCTCGTCTGCTCGGCNTCCGACGGNCCCATGCCNCAGACNCGTGAGCACATNCTGCTNGCTCGTCAGGTCGGCGTGCCCAAGATCGTGGTCTTCCTCAACAAGTGNGACCTCGTCGACGANGAGGAANTGCTCGAACTGGTCGAGATGGAAGTTCGNGAACTCCTCGACAAGTACGACTTNCCCGGTGACGACACCCCGGTCATCCGNGGTGCNGCCTACCCNGCNCTNGAGAACCCNACGGANGAAGGCAAGACNGCCTGCATNCAGGAACTCATGGACGCNCTGGACAGCTTCATTCCCGANCCCGAACGAGAAATCGACAAGCCGTTCCTGCTTTCGGTCGANGACGTGTTCTCGATCAAGGGCCGCGGAACCGTGGCGACCGGACGTATCGAGCGTGGNGTGGTCAAGGTCGGTGACGATGCCGAAATCGTCGGTCTCCGNCCCGAGCCNCTGAAGACCACCATCACCGGTGTCGAGATGTTCCAGAAGACCCTCGATGAAGGNCAGGCCGGNGACAACGTCGGTTGCCTGATGCGTGGNGTTGAAAANGANGANATCCAGCGCGGGCAGGTCATCTGCAAGCCTGGCAGCATCAAGCCGCACACNGCNTTCGAAGGTGAGATCTACGTGCTGACCAAGGAAGANGGCGGGCGACACACNCCNTTCTTCAGCGGTTACAAGCCACAGTTCTACTTCCGAACNACNGACATCACCGGCAAGATCGAACTTCAGGGCGATGCCGAAATGTGCATGCCCGGTGACAACATCACCGTGAAGGTCGACCTTGAAGGNAAGGGCGTTGCNATGGAAGAAGGCGTTCGCTTCGCNGTTCGNGAAGGCGGCCGTACCGTTGGTTCGGGCGTCGTNTCCAAGATCGTCCAGTAGTCGAAANNGATCATTCNCCCCGCCGGNNNNGTCCGGCGGGGTGACTTCTGATCACACGGTGAATCATTTCCCATCCCGGCTTGGTTGCCGGTCAACCCTCGGGCAAACGCCCCTTGCTTGATGGAGCAGCACGATGGCAAAGGCCATGAATCGCGAATACGTTTGGCTCCAGTGCACGGAGTCCGGTGATCTCAACTACCGGACCAACATTCGTGTCAAGGGCGGCATTGATGAGAAGATCAAGGCGGGGCTTCTGAAGTACTCACCTCGGCTTCGCAAGCACACCCTGCACAAGATCAAGCGGAAGTGATTGATTTCGAAAACGCGCCCCATCCTCCGCTTTCCAGCGGATTACCCGGATCGGGCGTTCGGACGCCGGTAGCTCAATTGGCAGAGCAGCGGATTCCAAATCCGCAGGTTGAGTGTTCGAGTCACTCCCGGCGTGTTGATCCAGAGCGGATGTTTCGCCTCCAAGGCCGGATCGGTTGCATTCGAGATTCCGGTGCGTCCAGCGAAGAAGAAGGAGCCAGTTGATGGCAGTCGCAATCTACAAAAAAGGCCAGGGCTACTACACACGGGTGTACACCGCCATCGGTTACGCACTGCTGGTGTTGTGGGGCGCCTGGTGGCTGAAGGACCAGATCGAATCGGTCGACCTCGGCATCTACCAGAAGTACATCCAGGCCGGAGCGGCTCTCGTCTTTGCCGGAGTGCTCAGCTACATCGGATACCTCTTCATCGGGAAGAAAAAGCGGTCCGTGGACTTTCTTGTCGCCACCGAAGGTGAAATGAAGAAGGTCAATTGGTCGACTCGCCGTGAGGTCAGTGGATCCACAGTACTGGTCATCATCATCTCGTTCTTCATAGCCGTCTTGTGCTGGATATTCGACAACATCTTCGCATGGTTCTTCGCCTTGATCGATGTGTTGGAACCCACTCTCTGAATGTGATGGAGAACTCAGTCGTTATGTACGAGCAGGACAATCAGTTGAATCAACACTCGGAAGAAGACACTCACGATGCAGTTCCTGCTTCCTCTGATTCCTCATCGGAATCCGAAGCAGTCGATACTCCGGACGCACCTGCGGCCGACGAGGTCGTGGTCGAGCCGGAGCCGACTGAGGCAGTTGATTCGGCGCCCGCAAAGCCTCGACTCTCGACGGGAGTGGCCGCCAATGTTCACTCCAAGGGCGCGAGTCTGAAGTCGCTCGGGGTCGCCACGCAGCGCATGGGTGTCGAAGGCGCACCGGCCGAGACTGAGGATTCCGAACAGGATTTCGATCCTGCGGCAGATCTTCCGATGTATCGACCCGGCATGGACTGGTTCGTACTCCGGGTGGCCAGTAACAAGGAAAGTTCAGTTCGTGAAACGCTGCTTCGCAAGGTACAGATCGAGGGCATGGAAGTCATGGTCGGTCGAATCATGGTGCCGACCGAGAAGACCAAGACGCTCAAGGGCAAGCAGCAGCGAATCACCGAAACGAAGCTCTATCCCGGATACGTCTTCGTGGANATGCGCCTGGAACCCGATGGTCGNATTCCNCAGGANGTCTTCTTCCTGATCAAGGAAACCACCGGAGTCGGCGATTTCGTCGGTACCGCTGGTCGCCCCACGCCGATGGGACCGCAGGAAGTCGAGAAGATGCTCTTTGACTCCCGTCGTCCGGAAGAAGCACCCCAGGTCAAGATGGAATTCGAGCCTGGAGACAATGTCACGATCAAGGAAGGTCCCTTCGAGAATTACGAAGGTACCGTGGATACCGTCCTTCCCGAGAAGGGTGTCGTGCGCGTGCTCGTCACCATCTTCGGGCGTCAGGCTCCAGTCGAACTGGAATACTGGCAGATCGCAAAGAGCGAAGAGTGAAGCGATTCCCCCTCTCACCAAGGGTTCCATCGATTGGATGGTTGAGCATGAATCGATTTTCTGCAGAACCGCGTGAATCAGCATCACTGAAGGCAATCGTCCTTCTTGCCCTTGCGGTGTGTTCGTTCACAGGCTGTGCGCCCTTTGCAACGTTTCCGGCGGATGGTCAAGGGCCCAACGTCTATCCGTGGATGGCCCCCTGTCCGGAAGTGATGGCCACTTCTCTACGAGAAGCCCATCAACGCGTCGGATCCACCACACCATTCGTCTACAACCTTCCGGCGAACATGTCCAAGATGGCCTGGAATGATGTCCAGAGCAGGCTTGGTCCCACCGCGCGAAGAATGACCGACGGCGATACCGTCGTCTGGAACCTGGAACGGTTCGGTATTCGCAACACGACCGCCTTCTCCGACATCGTCTTCTGGAACAACGGAAAGTCAGTGCTTCTCACCGTATCCCTAGAGCGGGACAATGTGATGCCCTTCAAGTTCTCTCACCTTCAGCGATTCTACGTTTCGGGCAATGTCCCACCCCAGAGCAATTACGCCTCTTCGGAAAAGACGCCTGGCCTGGATGAATCCGGGGTTGGGCCGTCGGAGTGAACCAACGACGAATCATTGTGGCGGTCACTGGTGCGAGTGGTGCTGCCTACGCGCAGCGGATTCTCACCCTCCTTGCCGAAGCCGACTGTGAGATACACCTGATCGTTTCGAAGCTTGGTCGGCGACTCATCAACGATGAATTGGGAATTCCGGGCCTTGACCTTGATGCCTTGACCGGGGGCCGAGCCAGCCACGTCCAGTTGCACACCGACGGTGACGTTGGGGCCGCTCCGGGCAGTGGATCATTCGTCCACGATGGAATGGTCATCGTTCCCTGCTCGGCGAATACCCTTGGTCGGATCGCGGGTGGCATGACTGAGAATCTCGTTCAGAGAGCAGCTGCTTGTTCACTCAAGGAACGACGCAAGCTNGTGATCTGCCATCGTGAGACCCCACTCACGCTCATCGAAATCGAGAACATGGCACGGGTGACCCGGGCGGGTGGGATCATCGCTCCCATGAATCCCGGGTTCTATCTCAAGCCAACTTCCATACATGACCTGGTTGATTACATGGCAGCCAGAGTCCTTGATGTACTGGGTGTACGTCATGAACTGGACGTACACTGGGACGAGCACCTCAAGAAATCCTGATTCCCAGTTGCGTTCACGAGCGCATGGTTTGTCTTGAGTCGAGTGAAGCCGTTTGGTTCGAGCCGGATCACCTTGGATCCCGAGCGACATTCACCTGTCTTACACACCACTCTGCTCCACTCCGGCACGACTCGTGCCCAACGGATGTGCTCCAGAGACCACCCGGAGCTGACAATTCCCAGAGGAACCACGCAAATGTATTCGATTGATCCGCGGAAGAACCTCCCTCCGAAAGCCCGCTGGATGTTTCGATTTGTCTTTTCGTTACCGTCATATCTGTCATCTGAAAAGGGAGTGAAGGGAACCATTGAATCCTGCCGCCGATCACACCAATGAAATAGATCATCTCGTGTATGCATGTACTGATCTCGGTGAGGGCATTCGTCACATCACCACAAAGCTCGGAGTTCGTCCGGTTGAAGGCGGCCGCCATCCCGCCTGGGGAACACACAATGCATTGGTCGGGCTCGGTTCCCATTGCTATCTTGAGATCATCGCTCCCGATCCCCACTCGGAGAATCCATCCGCGCACGTTCCAGCAGTCTTCAGTCGAGCTGGAATTGGATCACTTACAACCTGGGCGGCTCGGGTTCACCAACTGCCCGAATGCTATTCAAGTCTCCACGGTGCCTGTCCATCGCTGGGTCCACTGGTCAGTGGATCCCGTCGACGGACCGATGGTGGAATCCTCTCATGGGTCCTGACCGATCCGGGTACTTCCGTAATGGAGGGGGCGATCCCTTTCTTCATCGACTGGCAGGATTCCGATCATCCCGCTTCGATGCTGGCTTCCGGCTGTGCACTCCGTTCACTGCACCTTCGGCATCCGCAGCCAGGACTCCTCAGCTCGACTCTCACCGCACTGGAGCTTGCAGATCTGGTCGAGATCGAGACTTCTGCACAGGTGAGCCTGGGAGCGGTCATCGAATCGCCCCGTGGAATCGTCCAGATTTGATGCTTCCTGAGCCAAACTGAGGCGGCATGTGGAACTCACTTAGTGTGAGCATGTAGACTCAACGNCACTCTCCAATCAGGTTCTTCCGAAGCTAGGACCCCAGCTGGACAAGACATGCTGCGCACCAACAAGACACATCTCTGTTTCCTGGTTTTCCTCGCATCACTGTCGGCAACTGACTTGTTGCAGGCCCAGGACTCGGTACCCGTCGCGGCCGATCCAGAGGTGACGACAGCTTCTGATTCAAACACTTCCTATGAAATATCAAGTACCGCCCGTCCAATCGTGGATCGATTCAACGCGTACTACAAGTCAATCGTGGAAGTGTCCTGTGACGCGGAAATTTCATTGAGCATGCAAGGGACCGAGTTCGGTGAGAAGATCCTGATGCAGGCGCGAGCATCACGTCCGGGCCGGGTCGAAGTGCTTGCATTTGATTCGATCGGAGCCTTCCCCACCAGTCAGTTCATCAGTGACGGCAACGATCTTTTTGAATTCTCGCTCAAACGCAACGCCTACATGGTTTCCAAGATGTCTCCTGATTTCGAAGCGCTCTACCAGCGTACGCTTGCTCGCTCCGCACCGAATCTCCCAGTCGAGGTTTTCCTGGCCCTGCTTTCCGAGCAACCGATGCAGAACCTACTGAAACTTTCGGTCGAACCCGGCTTGATCAGAAAGACCGGGAATGAGCTCGTCAACGGGACTCCGTGCGATGTCCTAGTCGTCAACGAGAAGGGGTCTCGTGCCTGGGTTGCCTCGGAGGGTGCACCCCGTCTCATGCGTTATCAAAATTCAGAAGTGGTTTCCCGACCCAGGTATCTACCTAAGGGCGCCATCGCGCGCGGGCTCGGAACCGTGATCGACTTCAAGAAGTGGATTGACCAGGAGACCGGTGAAGACTGGAGCTGGTCACTACCGAACTCCGCGCAGCGCATGGCGACCCTGCATGAAAATGCCAATGGACCTGGCCCTGAAGCGGGCTACGTTTCCATGCAATTGCAGCAGGAATCGCCTGAAGGTGCACCTGGTTTGGAAACTCCCACCGGACGGTTGGGCTTTCAAAGATTCGGCACCACCAAAGACTTGCCGAGTACCGGCCTTGAACCAGGCACCCTCGCCCCCGACGTGTCTCTTCAACGGGTCGATGGAACGACCGTGACCCTCACTGAGCTTCGCAAAGATCGCCAGGCAGTACTCATCTTCTGGATCCCGGGTGAAAAATTCACCCAGGCCGTCATGGCCCGGGTGGTAGCCGAAGGACTTGGTTTTTCGAAAGAGATCTCAATCATTCCGATCGGTGTGGGCGGGAATCCGGCCACAGTCGCCGAGTACATCGCCAAACGCCCCGGATTCGATGGAAGCCTGATCGATGTCAATGGAATAGCTGCGCGCGCTTTTGAAATCGGCATGCAGCCCGGGGCCGTTCTTCTTGAATCCGATGGTTCGATCCGAAGCAATCTGCTTGGTCCAAGACCTCGATTTCCCGACCGACTGAACGAGCAGATCACCACCATGATCGAAAATCCAAAGCAACTATCTGATCCGGGTACAACAAGGTCTCTACCAGCCGGTGGTGATTCACCTGCGAATGAAACCACGGATGATCCCGATTCCCCCTGACCGGATCGATTTCCACTTCACCAACCATCTACAGAAGGTATCCAATTCATGTCCAGTCGCTCACTCCGAACCTCACTCGTCACTTTCACCGCCGGAATCGTTCTGCTTGGCGGTGCACTTGCGGCCACTTCGCTCGATACCGCTCAGACTCAGGAAACTCCCGCGAAAGAAACAACCGCTGAATCATGGAAAGTCGACACCGTTCACTCCTGTGCACTCTTCCGAGTCCGGCACATGGGCGCAGGTTTTTTCTGGGGTCGATTCAATGACGTCACCGGTGCGATTTCATTTGACCCGGCGAAGCCGGAGGCACTTGGGATGGACATTTCGATCGATGTCGACAGTGTGGACAGTGGTCACCCGGGCCTCGACAAGCACCTCAAGAGCCCGGACTTCTTCGACTCCAAGGAATTCCCGGCCATGAGCTTCAAGTCGGAATCTGTGGTGATGAAGCCAACCACCAAGCGTGCGGATTCCCCGGTCCACGCCTGGGATGTGTCTGGCAAGCTCTCGATTCGTGGAACCACGAAGGAAGTGACTGCGGAGTTGCTCTATTGGGGCGCGGCTGACCTTGGTCGCGGGAATCGTGCAGGATTCGAAGCTACTTTCGATATCACACGATCGGACTTCGACATCAACTACGGCATTGATCAGGGTGCCTTGGGTAATGTGGTCAACGTGACCGCAGCATTCGAAGTCACGAAGTAATCCAATCATTGCAGGACCCGAAATTTCAAACACGAACTCTGAGAAGGTGATCACGTGAGTGAATTCTTCCCCGGAATCGAGACCATTCCATTTGCGGGTGCCTCTGCCTCTGACGAGCTGGTCTTTCGACGATACGACCCAGAGAAGGTCATCGCGGGAAAGACGATGCACGATCAGCTTCGTTTCGCATCCGCCTACTGGCACACCATGCGCAACCCACTCGCTGACCCCTTTGGTGCCGGAACCGCGATTGCTCCATGGGATGATGGATCAGATTCCGTCGAGAACGCCAGGGTGCGAGTGGAGGCCTTTTTCGAGTTCCTCGAGAAGTGTCGGATCGATTGGTACTGTTTCCACGACCGGGACGTCGCCCCGGAAGGAGTCGGTATTGCAGACAGTGAACGGATACTTGATTCGGTCACCGATAAGCTGCTCGAGGAGCAGCAGCGGACCGGAAAGCAGCTGCTCTGGGGAACTGCCTGTCTGTTCATCCACCCTCGCTACGTTCATGGAGCCGCAACCAGCTGCCTGGTTGATGTCTATGCACATGCTGCGGCTCAGGTGTGCAAGGCGATGGAGGTGACGCACACCCTGGGTGGATCCGGTTATGTGTTCTGGGGCGGACGTGAAGGATACGGTTCTCTGCTGAACACCGACATGAAACGTGAACTCGATCATTTGGCCCGTTTTCTGCATCTTGCCGTCGAACACAAGCACAGGATCGGGTTTGAAGGTCAGTTCTACATCGAACCCAAGCCGAAGGAACCAACCACCCATCAGTACGATTCCGACAGTGCGGCCTGTCTGAACTTTCTCCGTGAGTACGATCTGATCGATCACTTCAAGCTCAATATCGAGACCAACCACGCTGAACTGGCCGGACACACCATGCGCCATGAACTGCAGGTCGCCCGGTCTGCAGATGCACTCGGCTCGATCGATGCCAACATCGGCACCCCAAATCTTGGTTGGGATACCGACTGTTTCCCCGGCAACCTGTATCTGGCGACGGAGGTGATGCTGGAGGTGCTTGAGATGGGTGGATTCACGAACGGCGGTCTCAATTTCGACGCAAAGCGTCGGCGTGAGAGCTTCGAACCTCTGGATCTCTTCCACGCGCACATTCTCGGAATGGATACCTTCGCGGCAGGACTCGAGGCCGCAGAGTCGATTCGTACGGATGGTTCGATCGCAGCATTCATCGAAGAGCGATACGCTTCCTGGGATAGTGAGCTTGGTCGCAGGATCGAATCAGGTGACATCTCTCTTTCCGAACTGCGCGAGCATGCCGGAACAGTCGGTGAACCTGCGGTCGTTTCCGGAAGGCAGGAACGCCTGGAGGCGATCTTCAATCGCTTCCTTTCCGGCTGAGAACGCCTGCCTCTCGGACCCGAAACAAAAGAAACCCCCCGTGGGGGCACGGGGGTTCTGTGACCTGGCATCTGGGTGGGATGCTGAGAACCGGGTCAGAAGAGTGAGTGAAGGAGAGACTGCACACGTATTCGCAGGTTCCCCGATGAAGGTTCCATCTGGATCGCAGAAAATACGATTCACCTGTGAATCAATGAGCGGAAAACCACTCGTTCAATAGCTTTTTGCCCACACCACTCGAGTGCTGCTTGGCTGTCCGGTGAAGGGGCAGGTTCCTGGTTCATCCTGGCCGGGAAGTCCTTGTCCCGCTGTGGGTATGCAGCGCACGGTCACCGCGAGTTCCTTCTTGATCGTTTCTTCGGCATGCTCATCACCCGAGAAGTGCGTCATGGCGAAACCACCATGAATCGGGGCAGGGCTTTGTTCGTCTCCTTCACGTTCAGGTGTGAAGAAGGCGTAGAACTCTTCCTTGGTGTCGATGATCCTGGTGTGCTCGTCTCGGTGCGCTCTGGCCTTCTGGAGCATCCCATCCTGCATCTCGGTCAACAGCGATTCAATTCCACTGATGAATTCGGTCCGCTGGACGGTGGTTTTCTCCTTGTGCCCGCGGTCCCGCCTGCCCATGAACACGGCATCATTCTCCATGTCGCGGGGGCCCACTTCCACACGCAGCGGAATGCCGCGCTTGATCCATTGCCAGCTCTTCTCCCCTCCGCGCAGATCTCTGGTATCCAGTTCCACGCGAATCGGCTTCCCATCGAAGCTCTGAGCGCGGAGGTCCTTCACCAGCTGCTCGCAGTACTCAAGGACGGCTTCGCGAGTCTCCTCCTTGTGCAGTACCGGGAGAATGACCAGGTGTGCAGGAGCGACTCGGGGGGGCATGATCATCCCATCGTCGTCTCCATGGGTCATGATGAGGCCACCGATCAGTCGGGTCGAGACGCCCCAACTCGTCGTCCAGGCATGCTGGATTTCAGTGTTCTGGTCGGCGAAGGTGATGTCCTGGGCCTTGGAAAAGTTCTGGCCGAGGAAGTGGCTGGTGCCCGCCTGCAGGGCCTTCCGATCCTGCATCATTCCTTCAATGCAGTAGGTATTCACGGCTCCGGGGAACCGTTCGGATTCGGTTTTCTCTCCGGTGACCACGGGTATGGCAAGCCATTCGGTGGCGAATTCACGGTAGACCTCAAGCATCTGCAGGGTCTCCTCGATCGCTTCCTCGGATGTGGCATGTGCGGTGTGGCCTTCCTGCCAGAGGAATTCCGCGGTCCGCAGGAACAGCCGAGTACGCATTTCCCAACGCACCACGTTCGCCCACTGGTTGACCAGAAGCGGCAAGTCCCTCCACGACTCAATCCACTTTGCGAAGGTGGCCCCGATGATCATCTCCGATGTCGGTCGAACCACCAGCGGCTCTTCCAGTTCACCAGCGGGTTTCAGTCCGCCCTCGCCGTCCGCCTCAAGCCGATGATGGGTGACCACGGCACATTCCTTGGCAAAGCCATCCACGTGCTTTGCTTCCTTCTCGAGATACGAGAGTGGAATGAAGAGCGGGAAGTAGGCATTTTGGTGCCCCGTCGCCTTGAACATGCCATCCAGGCCCTGCTGGATATTCTCCCAGACCGCATACCCCCACGGTTTGATGACCATGCATCCTCTGACCGCTGAGGTTTCAGCCATGTCCGCTGATCGAACCACCTGCTGATACCACTCTGCATAGTTCTCGTCTCGGGTCGGCACGATGGCTGTTTTGGGCTTCTGCCCTGACTGCTTCTTCTGTTGTTGTTTCTTCTGCTGGCTCATGAGGTTGAGATCCTATCGAGATTCTCAACTCGCCGTGCGTTACCATGCCCTGCACGTGCCTCTCCACCAGATAAGAACCATTGCAGCAGACATCAAGATCGCTCACAGCGTGTTTGCCCTGCCATTTTCCGTTCTGGCCGCCTTCATGGCGGCTTCCTTTCGCGACGGTCAGATTCGCTGGAGCACCTTCGGTGGCCAGCTGATCCTGATTCTGGTGGGCATGATTCTGGCCCGAACCGCGGCCATGATCGCGAATCGACTTCTTGACGCCCGATTCGATGCCGACAATCCCCGAACTGCGGGAAGGGCGATTCCCGCCGGAACCTTGAGCCCGTCACAGGCTCGAACCGCATGGCTGGTCACGGCTCTGGGGTTCATGATCTGTTGTGGTTTGTTCGGGGTCTTGTACGGCAACTGGTGGCCGATCCTCTTGGGTCTCCCAGTTCTTGGCTGGATCTCCCTCTATGGATTGTCCAAGCGTTTCACTCAATTCTGCCACCTCTGGCTTGGTTCCAGTCTGGCAATGAGCCCCATTGCCGCTGCCATCGCCGTGGATCCGGCTTCGCTGGAATCACCGGGTATCTGGTGCCTGTCGGCCATGGTGCTCTTCTGGGTTGCCGGATTCGATGTGATCTACGCCCTTCAGGACGTGGCAGTCGACCAAAGACAAGGTCTTCATTCGATGCCAAGTCGTCTCGGAGTGGCCCGTTCCCTGGTTGCCGCTCGTGTCATGCACGTCATAGCCGTGCTCTGCCTGCTTGGCGTGGCGTTGAGCGTTCCCTCTTTGGGCAGATTGATGCTCATCGTATCCGGGGCGGTCGCCGCTCTGTTGGTCTTCGAACACCTGACGGTCGCGCGATGGGGAACTTCTCGGATGGCGCTGACCTTCTTCACCATCAATGGGTTGGTATCCTGTCTGATAGGGATCGCCGGGGTGGTCGATCTCTCCATACTCTGACGCAAGGGATCGCAATGTCTAAATTCATCATCCGCGCATTGGTCATCATCCTGTTGATCATTCTCATCCTGGCCACTCTTGCCGTTGTCTTCATCAACAGCATCGCCAAGACGGCAATCACTTCAGCAGGCACCAGCGTTTTGGGCGTTCCCACCACCGTCAGTTCGGTTGATATCGGGATCTTTTCCGGTCACTCCGAGCTGACCGACCTCGAGGTACAGAATCCCAAGGACTATCCCGGTACGTTCCTCAAGCTTTCGGATGGCATCCTGGATGTCAATCTCGGTTCCTTGCTCAGCAACTCCATCGAAGTCAAGGAGATTGAATTCGATGGAATCGACCTTTCATTCATCCAGAAGGTGAATGGCAGCAACGTCAATGAGATTCTTGCGAACGTCAAGAAGAACACCGCGTCCTCCAACGAGACAGCCAGCAAGACCGAATCCACTTCTTCCGGCGGTCGAAAGTTCATCATTGATGAGCTGAAAATCACCAAAGTCTCGGTGGCCATCTCGATCGAGCCGATTTCCTCTGCCACCAAGCCTTCGGTGGTCAAGATCAAGCAGGTGGTGGTCAAGGACATCGGTAAGAAGGAAGGCGGTGCCACGACCGATCAGATCGTCAGCATCGTCGTTCAATCCGTGATTCATTCCGTCCTGGAAGCCGCCCCGGGCGAGATCCCCTCGGTCATGCTCCAGGGGATGAAAGGTGGGCTGTCCAGTCTCGGCAATCTCGACTTTGGTGATGTCTCCTTCGACGGTGGAGAAGGTTTCAAGAAGATCACCAACTCGATCAGCAACCTCGGCAAGAGCAGTGGCAACAAGATCGGTGATGCCTTCGATGGACTCGGGAAGGGAATCAGTGATCTGATCGGTGGAGACAAGGACAAGGATAAGGACAAGAAAAGCGGTGACGCTTCCGGGGATACTGAGCAGCAGAAGTAATGGCCTCAGTCAGGGGCTTGGCCGAGTCATCTGGTCAGGCCGTCGCTTCCTCGAGTTCCAGCCTTGGAAACAATGCAACCTTCTGGATTTTCGTTCCCGGTTGAAGGCGGCCCCACGTACATTCACTTCGGAGATCGTTGGTGGCTTCACCCAGCTGCCAGGCCGATCTGAGTTCCTGAACCTTCTCTGGCATGACTGATTCAAGCAGGCAGGTCGCGATTCGAATCGCCTCGGCACATCGGTAGAGAATGTCCGCCACCTGGGTGGCGGCTTCCGGATCCTTTGCGAGCTTGAACGGTGCGGTTTCATTGATGAAGGTGTCGACCTGTCGAACGATCTTCATTGCGGCGGCAATGGACCCTGCCAGATCAAACTGTTCCATCGCTTCGATCGCTCGTCCGACCTGTTCCCCGGTGAAGCTCGACCACTCGATTTCACTTCCGGCACAGGCACCTGAATCCCTCGGACATTCGCCGTCGCAGTACTTGTTGATCATTGCCGAGGTTCGGCTGGCACAGTTACCCACCGTGTTGACCAGATCGGTGGTGTACGTCTCATGGAAGTGACTGCGTGAGAAGTCGGAATCCGTGGCACCGGCCGGTCCCTGGGTCGCAAGGAAATATCGCAGTGCGTCCTGTCCGTAGGTATCCATGTAGTTCTGCAACTGGTCTAGGTCGATGAAGTTGCCCAGGGATTTCGACATCTTCTGACCCTCGCTGATCCAGAACGAGTGTGCATAGATGCAGTCTGGCTGTTCAAGCTTCAGAGCCATGAGAACCGCGGGCCAGATCACGGCGTGGAACCACAGAATCTCCTTGCCGATGACGTGGTACTGAGCGGGCCAGTACCGTGACTTCTCTCTTCTGGGTGACTCGCACATGCCCACGCCGGTGGCGTAGTTCATCAAGGCATCGATCCACACGTATATGACGTGCTCTTCATCCCCCGGGAAAGGGATCCCCCACTCGAAGTTGGTTCGAGTGATCGGTACATCCTGAAGTCCTCCTCGGAGACGACCCAGGACCTCGTTGTATCGAGCTTCCGGCTTGACGAAGCCTGGATTCTCCGCAAAGAGCTGTTCAAGCCGCTCCTGGTAAGCGCTCAATCGGAAGAAATAGTTTGTCTGAGTTGCCCGCACCAGGGGTTGTTGAGAAATCGGGGACTTGTAGTCCATCTCCTTCGCCTTGGTCTCGGTGTGGTATTCCTCCTGCCCCTCGTCATACCAGCCCTCGAATTCTCCAAGGTAGACATCGCCTGAATCAAGTAGTTGCTTCACCGCAGTCTGTACCTGCTGGACGTGGCGCTGCTCGGTGGTGCGAATGAAGTCGTCGAAGCTGAGTCCGAAGAGATCCATGACCTTCCGGAACTCCGCGGCATTTTCATCGGCCAACTCCTGAGGTGAGATGCCTCGGGCCTGGGCGGATTTCTCCACCTTGACTCCGTGTTCATCGGTACCGGTCAGGAAGAACACATCCTTGCCGAGAGCGCGCATGGACCTCGCCCAGATGTCGCACAGCGTGGTGGTATAGGCATGCCCGATATGCGGCTTGTCATTGACGTAGTAGATCGGGGTGGTGATGTAAGCCGTCTTCGTCTGAGTGGTCATGATCCATTTCCTTGGGAGCAGATCACCAGATTGTAAGCGCATCGGGGGCCGGGCCGTCGTACCATGGCTTCGGAGACTCTCAGATGCGCTTCAGTGGCTACAAGTCCGATCGACCCACCACACGGCCAACTGCGGTGGGTGTGGTCGGGGTGATCGGAATCATCGTCTTCTCGGTCGGGTTGGGGGTCCTGGGTCCTCAGATCGTTCGTCGCAGTTCGATGGAAGTCGGGCTTCCTCTGAGTACGGTTCTCGACAAGGTGCATGTCTTCTACCAGACCGAAGAGTTTCTGAGATTCCGGCGTTCGGGCACGCAAGATCCGGTCGACACGCAAAAAGTCGATGAACAAGCCATTCGATCTGCACTGGATTCCATGTTTGGTGGTGATGCAGGTTTCATCCCTCTGGATTCAGCGAGGCTTCCGCCGGTTGCGATCCAGGAGGACGTCACCATCGATCTCTTTGATCAACCCGGGCTGGCGGTGATCTACCAGGAGCAACTTCCCGCGCGGGCGCGATTCAGGCCTGCGAATGTGATGTGTCTCTACATGCCCTTCGGTGACCACCTTCGGGAACTCTACGCCAGGAATGAATTCGGGGTGCCCGAGCTGCTGTCACAAGGTGAACTGGTCCTTCGCTGTATCAATCAACAGGGGGTGCAGACCTGGATTCTCTTCTGGTATGAGCAGAACGTCATGCACTTCTTGCTCGCCCCCAGCGAGGAGATGATCGACTTCGTCATCGATAAGACCGGACTTCCTGAGCCCGTGGAAGCCTCATTCAGCACTGCTTGATCCGTTTTCGGCCTCCGACTCCAACTTCTGATTCTCCCGCGTTACGATGAGTGAACTGCTTTCACGCACTCCAACTGGATGAAATCATGATCAAATTCCATCAACCATGTTCTGGGTATTCGTCGACCACCGGCTTTGGGGCGCTTTCCATGACGTCGTGGTTGCTGTGCGCTGCAGTCGCATCCTCCGCGCACGCACAGAATGCGCTTGGCCAGGGTGATGCGCTTGATTCAGGCCTCAGGCAGTCGATGTCCGGGGTCACCTTGTGGCAGACCGGATCCACTGATCTGAATTACGGAAACGTGCTTGATGCGAATCTCAGGATCGGATCCAACGGTCAGCGTAATGGCAGAAATCTCCCCAATTTCCGTCCCGACTTCCAGGTCGGCAATCTGATGGTCACTGGCGCACTGGCCGGTGACAGAAATTTCCGTGAAGACCCGGGGTACCGTGTCTTCGGGGAAAGCGCGGTCGGGTACCTCGCAGCCTCCGATTTTCGAGGCAAACTCGGTGGTGACGACATCTTTGAGGAACTCCAGGGTTCGGCCTTCTCCCAGATCCAGTACGTGAATTCTCCTTTGGCGAATGATCGATATGCCAGTGCCGCTGGAATGGGCATGTACGAGTATCGACGTGATTTCACTCCCGCCGAACAGATCTACAACACGATCGAAGCCGGTTCGATCAATCAGGATCGGATCAGACTCGATCGAACCAACGCCTACACCTCATCGAGCAACTTGTACGACACCGCGGTGACGCCCTCCTCGCTGTTCCTCATAAGAGATGAGAGTGCGGACCCCGACCAGAACATGTTCCTTTCCGTGGAGTCCAATGCCATACAGGGGATCTACACGAGGCGATTGAACCCTGCGATCCCTCAGGCCGGACTTGGTCTGTACGAGCGTGCTGCGATCTACTCCGGATTGCGAAATGGTTCGATCGAACTTGATCGGTTCGGTCTTCCCTACCAGTCAGCAACGTCAAGCATCGCCGCCGAGGACGCCCTCAATGGTTTCGGACGGGCAGCGCTGGTCAACGACAGCCGAATCGACGCCCGGGTCAACGCCGCATCCCGAATCGGGGATTCGCAGGCGGATCTCGATGCGTATGAGCAGATTGTTCGTCGGCTTGTCGAACAGTATGCCGACAACCCCAATGTCAATCTCGACGTCGATTCCGCGGTGCTCGAAAAGGTGCGAGAGGAAATGGACCTCCTTCGGGAGTTGACCACCGGGGTCTACAATCCGAGTGACGAAGAGGGGAATCCTCTCACTACCCGCTCGGTCCTCTCCGAAAAGGAAGAGTTTGAAGCGGAACTTGAAGCGGTGACTTCCGCTCTCGACGATCCGGATTCAGAAATCGACGAAAACGAGTCCGAAGAGGAATTACAGGAACGAATCGCCGAGGCGGAGCGCCGCGCGTTTCTCGCCCGTTCCGCCGAGATCATTCGCAATGGCGGAAACATAGATTCCTTCGTTGAAGGGCAGCAGGGTCGCATCGCCGACCTGATGAAGCGTGGCGAGGAACTTCTTGCCCGAGGCGCGTTCTTTGATGCCGAATCGAGATTCAATCACGTTCTGGACATCAACCCCGGAAACCCTCTTGCCTTGCTGGGGCGCGCAAATGCCCAACTGGGGGCGGGCCTCTTCCTTTCGTCCGCACTTTCACTCAGAAAACTCTTCGGCAACTACCCCGCGATGGCGGGAACCCGTCTCTCGGAACGTTTGTTGCCCAACCGAACCCGACTCCTTTTCAGCCAAGCCAAGATTCTCGAGCGCATTGACCGAGGTCGCGATCTGCCTTCCTACGGCCTGTGTCTGGCATATGTGGGCTGGTTGCTGAAGGAGCCGGCCGCGGTGGATCAGGGTTTGAAGCTCATGGAAGACAGTGCCGAAGATCGATCCCTGGGCTTCTTCTTGGACCAGGTCTGGAATGGACAAGGCGAGTCTTCGCCGTCCCTCGATCCGAAGTGATCGGTATTGATCCGCTGATTACCGGGCCTTTTCAAGGCGGGTTTGTGAACAATCTACGTCCTGTATCGATTCTCCTTGCGGGGGCATCCTGTACTGCACATGGATTCGGCAACGGGTTCATGCGGCCTTCGTCGGGTTGCCGATAGGTACCAATGCAATGAGCTTCATCGGCAGTGGAATCGAAGCATCTCTGGCTCAGCTGGCACAAGTCCAGCGCTCTGCCGCTGAAAGCAAGGACCGCGAACGTGCCTCTTCGGGTTCAGCTCGTCGAGTAGCGGATTCCGTTCGTCTTCGGGTGGGCGGCATCGAGCATCTGGATGCTCCGAGAAGAGCCGACAACGACGATCTTGAAAAGAAGCGTCGCGGTAAACGTCAGAAGCAGGGCAACCAGGGAACTTCCGAAGGCTCCGATGACTCAGGTCACCCGACCATCGATCTCACTGCCTGAGCAAATCGACTTCACACCGATTTCATGCCCAGGGTCTTGAAGATCTCGAGTGTCGCTTCCGACTTGTTCAAGGTGTAGAAGTGAATCCCGGAAACACCCTTGTCCAGCAGGTCGAGGCACTGCTCGGTCGCCCAGTGGGTTCCGATGCGTCGCACCGATTCCGGATCGTCCTGGCCTCGTTCAAGCGCGCGAAGCAGCGAAGCCGGGAACCGTGTTCCTGCTGCGAGATCCGCCATTCGATTGAGTCCCTGCATCGAGACGATCGGCATGATGCCGGCCACAATCGGTACGTCGATTCCCGCCAGCGTACACCGTTCTCGCCAATCGAAGAATGCGTTGTTGTCAAAGAACAACTGCGTGAAGATCACATCCGCACCCATGTCCACCTTGGCCTTCAGGTGGTCCATCTGGGTCAGCGTGTTCGGTGTCTCGGGATGACCTTCGGGAAACCCCGCGACCGAAATCCCAAATCCTCTTGAATCAGCATGTATTCCCGAATGGTTGAATTCCTTGATCGTCCCCACCAGATCTGCAGCATGGGCGAAGTGTTCGAACGGGTTCTTCACCGAAGAGTCCACCGGAACATCGCCTCGCAACGCGAGGATATTGGAGACCCCCGCTTGCGCGTAGCGCTCCAGGATCTGCTGGATCTCCTGCTTCGTGTGTTCCACACAGGTGAGGTGTGGAATCGGATCCAGCATCTGATTTTCCTGCAGCTTGAGCACCAGTTCGTGGGTCCTGTCCCGAGTGGATCCCCCTGCGCCATATGTCACGGAGACGAAGTCAGGATTCAGAGGAACCAGCTTGGAAATTGCTTCCTCAAGCACCGTCCAACCATTGCCGGTCTTCGGAGGAAAGAACTCGAAACTGAATGTGGTGTCCTTTGTTTGGTAGACATCCTTGAAGTGCATGCCCGCATTGTAGGCAACCATTGATAAACTTGAGACATGGACGGCAAATCCAAGATCCCAAACCCCACTGCAAGGCGACTCAGTCTCTATTTCCGTGAGCTGGGAGACCGTCGGGCCCTCGACGAAAAGGCGACCATGAGCTCCCGACAACTCGGGACCGCTCTTGGTTATTCCGATGCCCAGGTGCGCAAGGACCTCACTTTCGTCGGTCAACTGGGCCACCCCGGAGTCGGCTATTCGGTTGCCACCCTGCACGACAATCTGCGTCGTATCCTCGGAAGAGACCGATCCTGGAATGCCGCGTTGGTGGGGGCAGGCAACATCGGTCGCGCCTTGCTTTCCTACCGGCGGTTCGATGAGCAGAAATTCCACATCACCCGGGTGTTCGACAGCAATCCTCGGACCATTGGGACCACCATCGATCAACGTGTGATCCGGGACGTGGCTTCCATCAAGGAAGAGCTGGTGGATTGCGACATCGAGCTGGGAATCATTGCGGTTCCGGCGGAGCATGCACAACCCGTGGCTGAGAAGCTGATCGAAGCCGGGGTCGGTGGTATCCTCAACTTTGCTCCCCGGCGAATCGAGGTCCCATCAACCGTCGTGCTCTCCAATGTGGATTTCACGCTGACTCTTGAGCAACTCGCTTTTCAAGTGAATCTGTGTTCCACCATCAGCCACGAAGAGGATGACTCGTGAAGCACCCGACCAACCCCAGCCCCATCCGACCGCTCGCGCCCGCCATCGGCCTTGTGATGATTGTGCTCCTGCAAGCCAGTTGTCAGATGAAGGTGATGAAACCGACCAGCGGAGATCAGGCTCGAGAGCGGGTGGCCGCGCTGCAAGACCGCACTGCAAAGCTCGAGGATGAGAATGCGGGTCTCAAGGCACGGATCGAAGAATTGACCAAGGCCCAAGACCCTGCACTGCGGACCACGGGAGCGGCGACTCCCCGACTGATTGACCTTCAGATCAGCTCCTCAAGCACCATTGACGAGCGATCCTCCGATTCCGGAAGGGCCACGCTCGTCCTGCGACTTGCTCCTCGTGATGATCGAGGCCGATTCCTTCAGATCGTGGGGACCCTCGAAGTCCGAGTGGTCTCGGTTCCCAACCAGGGCGGCCCGGTCCTGCTGGCAACCGACCTCTTTGATCCACTGGCGGTCCGAGAGGCCTGGCGAGGTGGGATCATGGGCTCCGGGTACGTGTTCGAGATTCCGCTTGAAGAGGCTCCAGCGGGATTACCCTCCACGGTCGACGTGGTGACGATCTTCACCCAGGCCGGTTCCGGACGCATGTTCCGTGATGAGGCACCGGTCAAGGTTTCAATGGAGGGAGCCACGTGAGATCCGTCCAGGTTGGTTATCATTCGCGAATGCATCGTTTGATTCACCACTTCGGACGTTCGTGTCTCCTGGGGCTCTTGCTGAGCTTGGTTGCAGGCACTCAATTCGGTTGCCAGAGGCGGCTCTTTCCAAAGGATTCACCTCGTACCCAGTTCGAGACCTACGACCGGATGCGTCAGAAATTCGTGCCCCTCCAGGAAACCGACGTCTTTGGCGAACCCAAGCCGGCTCTGCGTGCACGGCTTGGTGGTAATTGAAACCAGCTGTCAATTTCTCCCCATTGCTGAAGTCATTCGGGCAGAGCATCCGATGGTCAATGTATCCTCGTGATATCGACCCCTGACCCTGGGCCTGACTCGTGAACAGCACTCAACCCGATCACAATCAAAAGACGCGGACCACCACGCGGACCAAGCTGGTTCTCGGGGTATTCGTCACATCCATGACTGCGGTCACCGGCATGCTGTTGATGAGTGGTGAATTCGACGGTCCTTCGAGCGGCTTCGTGGCCACCAAGCCGGTCTTTGCCACCGGAACCGAAGCGGGTTCCGATCGTGATTCCGCCACAGAGGCTGACATTCAGGATCAAGGCATCGATTCAGAGCTCTGGCAGCACATCGTGATCCACGATTCAGGTTCGATGGCCGGCACTGTCCGAGAACTCGACGCCCAGGCCCGACAAGCCGGTCTCAACGACATCGGCTACCACTTTGTCATCGGCAATGGTTCCGGTTTGAGTGATGGAGTGGTCGAAGCCACTCCACGTTGGAACCGCCAGGGTGCGGGCGCTCACGTCGCGGCTTCCGCGGCTCCGAGCCCTCTTGAACGGGAGCAGGTGGATGACCTCAACCGCCACGCCATCGGAATCTGCCTGATCGGCAACGGTGAACGAGCGGCATTTACTGAATCCCAGCTCCGGGCCCTGGCCGATCTGGTTCGAGCCCTCCAGACTCAGTTGGAGATCCCCGCTTCGCGGGTGGTGCTCCATTCCGATCTGAACTCTGAGGTCGCCAGCCCCGGACGGTTCTTTCCGGTGGAACGACTCGAGTCGCACCTCAAACCCTGACCCTATTCTCAACTGATATCGTCTCCGCTGCAGTGCAGGTGCTCGAACCTCGACTGCAGTGATTCCACGTGCACCGATGTCCTGGTTGCTCCCGTAGGTACATGACCCACCCCAACATCGCCATTCTCTTTGATCTTGATGGCACACTCATCGATTCTTCGGCTGATTTGGCGATTGCGGCCAACGAAATGCTGTCTCGATTGAATCTGCCTTCGGTCACTGACGGTGAGGTTGAGGGTTGGATCGGTCATGGGGTGACTCAGCTGGTCGATCGATGCATCACGCGCAGCTTCGACCAGTCTGCAGAACCTCTTCTGGCAAAGACCGGGCTCGCATTCTTTCGCGAGGCGTACCTCGAGACGGGATTCACCTCGACTCACCTGCTTCCAGGTGCCCGCGAGCTGCTTCATTCGCTTGCTCAGGCCGGCTACCCAATTGGTCTGGTCACCAACAAGGATCAAACGCCCACCGCAGCGGTGTTGAAGGTCATGCAACTCGATGAGACCTTCGATCTGGTGGTTTGCGGCGATACCTTGGCGGTCAGAAAGCCGGATCCCGAGCCGCTGAAGCATGCCCTGGCGTCTCTGGGGACCACCCGAGGGTGGATGGTGGGTGATTCTGAAACGGATGCTCGATCAAGTCGATCGGCGGGCCTACCATTCATAGCGGTCAAGGGGGGGTATGGGCTTCCAACCGAGATGCATCAGCTGCCCGGTCCTCCGGCGCTGATTCTCGACTCTCTTTCGGAGCTTCTTGATGACCAGGGGAACCCCGATGAAATACTGGGGCGCCCCGAAGCGTTTTCCCCGTGAGTGCCTTGTGCGTCGTTTTCCGGGGGGATGAAGTTTGATGGAAGGACGGTCCATGTCTGTGTCCCCCCGATTTTCCACGTTGCGCCGCGTTCTTGGACAACACATCACTCGTACGGGGCTGCTGCTTCTGGCCTCCAGCTCCCTGGTCGGCACCACTCAGGCTGGTGGGTCCGACCGTGCGGCACTCGGACTTGATGTTGATGACCGTTTCACCACGATTTCCGAAGCACGTGCACTTGAAAGTCGGGTGATCGATCTCATCGATGAGGTGCGTCCGGCAATCGTCGGCCTCGAGATCATCTTCCAAGGCACCGAGCGTCAGGGGTCGATCGCCGGTGGCTCCGGCACCATCATCGATCTGTCGCGGGGCTTGATTCTCACCTCTGGACACGTCGGGCGTGCTTCAGGCCTGCCCGTGAAGATCTACCTCAACGACGGCACCATTCTCAACGGCGAGACCCTTGGTCAATATCTTGACGGACAGGAAGACTGCGGTCTGGTCAAGGTCGATCCGAAGGTACTGGCGGATCTTCCTGAAGGCCTGGTGGCCGAGCTGCCCCTGGGTGATTCGGATCAGGTGGAGACGGGGGACTGGGTCCTGGTCTTCGGCCACACCCACGGAATAGAGACGCGACCTTGGCGCCCACCCCCCGCGCGCATCGGCTGCATCACGGGAAACCACGGCTATGTACTCACGATGGACGCCCCCCTCAACAGTGGGGACTCCGGGGGTCCCACCGTCGACCTTGAAGGCCGATTGATCGGGATCAATGAATCCTGTGCTCAACACCCCTACGAAAACGCATCGACTGCAGTGAACGTCGCGAACCTGCACTTTGACAACATGATCCAGGGGATATCGGGGGGCGCAACGCTGCCTCGGCTTGAAGAGAATCTCGAACTGCTCGATGCCAACGCGACCACCAATCCGATCATCTTCCAACCCGCCAACATGAATGCCGGTCGGAACGAAACTTCGATGCGTCGGGTTCTCGAGGCGGTGACCAATGAGGCCTCCGAATGGACGGTACGCCTCTTCACTGATGGCCAGCAGGTCGCCTATGGACTGGTGGTGGATGAATCAGGACTGGCCGTGACCAAGGCTTCGGAAATCGACCCACGTGAGACCTCGATCATGGTCGGCACTTCCCGTGGGCTCCTCGAGGGAGCAAAGCCCCTCGCCATCGATCGCACCCTCGACCTGCTGCTGCTGCAACTACCGGAAGGAGACTGGACACCAGCCCCCCTTGAAGGCGAGGCGGTTCTTGAATCCGGGGCACTGGTCATCTCCGCTGGTACTGATCGCGATCCGATCGCCTTCGGAATCACCCAGCTTGACGGGTACGAATCGGATCTGAGCATCCTCGATCGAGCCTTTCTCGGAATCAGTTTTCAGGATTTCGATGAGGGCGTACTTGGTGCGCTGGTTCGTGGCGTGGTTGGAGGAACGGCAGCGGATCGGGCTGGCATTCGTCGAGGTGACGTGATCACCATGGTCGACGGGGTCAAGATCATCGGTCCCAATGGAATTCGCAATGCACTCGGTTCTCTCCGAGCAGGGAGTGTTGTTGAACTCGTTTTCTTCCGCGAGGGTGTTGAGCAGACCGGCCGGGTTCGACTCGGCTCTCGGGCCGAAGCCACTGATGAATACGCGACCGGAAACGATGAGATTCGGGTGAGCCGTCATGACACCGGTTTCGGAGCCGTCATCCAGCACGACGGACTGGTGCGCCCTGAGGAGTGCGGAAGCGCCCTCATCGACCTTGACGGAAATCTGGTGGGCATGAACATCGCCCGCAACGACCGAACTCGCACCTTTGCCCTTCCAGTCTCCATCATGCGCGCGAGTATCGAAAACATGCGTTCGGGGGGAGGCCGAGTGAAGGTCTGGCAGGTCGAGGACCCGCGAAGGCTTCAGGTCCCACTGGATTCCGGCGAGCAGGGTGAGTTCCTGCTTCAGGCTTCCGACGCTCAGCTCTTCGGCCCCGATGTCCGATTCGAACGCTCACGCAGGGCGAGGCGGTCGGTGAACAGCGGCTACATCACGGGAATCGACGGAACGAGGGACGAGGTGCTCTGGGTCCTGGATGATCCTGAACCCGGTGTCTACCAGGTTCGTGTGCGACAGTCCTGTGCGGCCAAGTATGCCGGCACCAAGTACGTACTCGAGACCGAGGGTGATCAGATCGAGAGCGCTGCGATGCCGACTCGAGGGTGGGGTGACTTCCGGGACACGATCATCGGCACCATCACCTTGCCTGACCAGGATGCGGTGGTCATCTCCCTGGCCGCCACCGAAGAGCCGCGGGACACCTTGTTCCTGCTTTCCAGCGTGAAGTTGGTTCCGGTTCGGAATCTGGATATGCCCAGTCAGTGAAGCCCGGGAGGGCTCAGGCATTCATGGGATCCGCCAGGCGGTTGAACTGGTGGTACTCGATGCCGGTCTCTTCGAAGACGGTGACCGCCTTGCTGATGCTCTCGACCCAACGTTCGTCGTCTTGATCCAGTGCATAGGTGACCACCTGTTTGATTCCGCATTGGGAGATTGCAATCGCACATTGCACGCAGGGGCTGAAGGACGAATAGATCGTACACCCGATGGGAGAGACTCCGTTGCGAGCGCACTGGATGATCGCATTGAGTTCCGCATGAACCGTGAGGTCGTACTTGACCGGTCGCTGGAGTCTGTCCGGCGTGTCCTCGAGTCCTCGGGGAAGTCCGTTGAATCCGGAAGCGATGATCTGTCGTGAAGGGCTGACGATGACGGCGCCCACCCCGCGGCTGGGGTCCTTGCTCCAGCCCGAGATCTCGTCGGTCAGGCTCAGAAACCTTCGTTGCCATTTGTCCGGTTCGACGTCCTTCATCCGGCTCAGTCTAGCGACTCCACTGGGGGCCAGCCTCCGGGGTCCCGGCGCCCATTTTTTCATTCCTGCGGAGAGAAACCCGTTCTCCCGGCGGATTACTCCTGAATGTCCGTTCTCGCCGTGTGTCTGGTGCTTCACGCGGCTCGGATGGCGTTTGATTACTCCCCCTGTTCCTGGCCACCGCCGTGGTCAGGAACACTTCAATTCCAACCGGTTGGTTCAATCGATCAGCGAGCGGCCGGTCATCGCCTTCGGTTGATCGACTCCCAGCATTGCAAGCAGGGTGGGTGCGATGTCGGCTAGCCTTCCGTCACCATGCAGGTGTGCATCGCGAAAGCACTCTCCTACGAGGTGCAGTGGAACGTCGTAGTTGGTGTGTGCGGTGTGCGGACAGTCGCCGGCGGTGTTCCACATCTGTTCCGCATTGCCGTGATCCGCGGTGATGATCATCGTGCCTCCCCGAGCGAGTGTCTCTTCCATGAGAATTCCCACGCATTCATCGACGAATTCACAGGCAGTGATCGCTGCTTCGAGGTTTCCGGTGTGGCCAACCATGTCCCCATTCGCAAAGTTAACGATGATGAGTTCCTCCCGATCCTTCGATCGAATTCTTTCCAGGACCGCATCGCGGACTCCGACGGCACTCATCTCCGGTTTCTGGTCGTAGGTTTGAACATCGGTGGGACTCGGAACCAGAGCCCGGGTTTCTCCTTCGAAGGGATCCTCTCGGTAGTCGTTGAAGAAGAACGTCACGTGTGGGAACTTCTCCGTCTCCGCACATCGGAATTGCCGCAACCCCGAGTCCTCGAGCACCGCTCCGAGGATGTGGGGCAGCGGATCCGGTTTTTCAAATGCGACCTCGATGGGCAGCCCCGATTCGTATCTCGTCATGCCGGTGATCGAGATCGGTTCTGGTCGGTGCCGTCGCTGGAAACCACCTCGTGGTTGTCGGGAGAATTCGGCGTCATCGAGGGTGAAGGCTCGAATGAGTTCTCTCGGTCGATCACCTCGGAAGTTGAAGAAGATCACCGAGTCTCCGTCCTTGATCCGTCCGGCATCCAGTGCCTGCGCATCGGAACCCAGCGAGGTCGGTGGCATGAATTCGTCACCGATGAGTTCGGGATCTTCCGGCGTTTCGTAGTGATGCTCGAGGGCGGTTCGGGCTTGATCCGCCTGGAGGGTTCGACCACCCACCAGGCAATCAAAGGCTCGTTCGATCCGATCCCAGCGGTGGTCGCGATCCATCGCCCAGAATCTCCCCAGAACCGAGGCGATCGGGGGGAAGCCCGCTTCCTTCAGGGCGGCCTCGACCCGTTGGAGGTAGCCGGCGCCGCTGCGGGGCGTGGTGTCTCGACCATCGGTGATCGCGTGGACGCGAAGTTTGTCCGCAGGGCACCCTCGCCGCTGAGCCATGGTGATCAAGGCCAGGAGGTGCTCAATGTCACTGTGGACCTGACCATCGCTGACCAGGCCGAGCAGGTGCACCGTCCCCCCGGTGGATTCCACCCGGCCGAAGGCCGCATCCAGCCCCGCATTCTCGAAAAATGCTCCGGATCGTATTGATTCGGTGATTCGCATCAGTTCCTGATTGACGATTCGGCCGGCTCCGATGTTCTGGTGGCCGACCTCGGAATTGCCCATCACCGGCCCATCAGCCCCGATTGGAAGGCCGACATCCGTTCCGCTGGTCTTGACCAGGGTGCTTGGCCACTCGTTTTCAAGTCGATCCGCAACCGGAGTCCGTGCCAGATGGATCGCATTGAAGGCATCGTGTTCCGGGTGGGGGTTGCGCCCCCAACCATCCCTGATGACCAGCAGACAGGGGGGGTGGTCCATGGAGTCTCTTTCGGAAGTGGCCTGAGTGGTGTTGGGCATGAAGAAAGATTAACGACAGTGGCTTATGAATGAGTCCCGCGCTTGCGCGGAGGTCCTCTCACCTCCTATGCTCCACGTATGCCGACCCCCCCGAATTCATCGACTGCAGCCGATCTTGAATCAAGTGAACTGACCCTTCTGGAACGCTATCACGTTCTGATGGATCGAGTTGCCGCCGCCGCCGAGCGCTCCGGCCGGACCGCCAAGGACATCATCGTCGTCCTGGTGTCCAAGTACGGCACCCTCGAACAGATTCGGGAGCTGGTGGGCGCAGGGCACCTGCACTTCGGTGAAAGCCGTGCCCAGCAACTCGAGCAACGCGCCGCGCAGATCTCCGAATGGCTCGGCCGCATGCGTGAGGTCTCGCCCTCGGATTCCTCCTCCCTTCCCGAGCAGGTTCACTGGCACATGATCGGTCACCTGCAACGCAACAAGGCCAAGAAGACGATTCAGTGCTCACGTCTGATTCAGACGGTTGATTCATTGCGTCTTGCCGAGGAGATTCAGGCTGCGGCGGCCAAGGGCGATCGTCCGGTCGAGGTGCTGATCCAGGTGAACGTCACCGGTGAACCTCAGAAGAAGGGCATTGCTCCCCCCGCGGTTCGTCACCTGATCGATCAGGTGGAGACCATGGTCAACGTCCAGGTCCGCGGTCTGATGTGCATGGGTGAGAACACCGATGACGCCAGCACCATCCGGCGGCACTTCGAACACTGCCAGGAACTCTTCGAGGAGATCACCTTGAAGAACGATCTCGCCGGCCGGTTCAACATTCTCTCGATGGGAATGAGCAACGATTATGAAGTCGCCATCGAATGTGGTTCCAACTGCATCCGAGTCGGCAGCGCCGTCTTTCAGGACGAAGGCAAGTCACGCGACGCCTGAACCGGTACGCGGCGCACCTCATTCAGAATTCGTACTTGATGCCTCCGAACAGTCGGAGGTCGTTACGCGTTGAATTCTCAGGAACAATCGACTGGTATTCGTTTCTCACACCCACGTAGAAGCTCATCCCCTGTTCCTTCTGCAGGCGAAAGTTCCACTCGGCATTGAGTGAGAGACGAAACTGCTGGGATTCCGTGACATCGGGTGCGTAGGAGAAGTTCCCACTGATCCGCTGCCGATCATCGATTTGCCAGTTCCATTCGGTGGACACCAGCAGCTCGGGAAGGAGTTGGGGAATCCCGTATTCGTAGGTGACTCCCGCACCCAGTCGCCCATCGATCTTGAGATCCGGCAGGTTGATCAGCTTGTAGCCGGGGCCAAGGTATCCACTGAGTCGTTGTTCCCAGAGTTCGAAATCATCCCACTGGTAGGTTCCCTGAGCGAAGATGCTCACCCGGGAATCCCTGAAGAACCAATCCTGGATGGTGGAGACCTCGACGTCGTTGTCGATGAGTTCGCTGTTGGCACGATTGAGGAAGTAGACGCTGTTGATTCGCAGGCGTGCCAACTCACTGTTGTGTTCCGCCTGGGCACTCAATCGGACATTGACCTCGTTGTTGACGTTCTGCACGTATCCGAACGCGGCGCCCATCGTGAACGACCAGTTGTCGGGGTCCACCAGTTCTTCGAAATCGTCTTCAGGTTCCTCATTGGTGGCGGTCTCTTCGGTTGCATCATCAGCGGGTTTGGATTCCGCCTCACCGGTGGCCGAGCTTCGAGTCGGTGGCACCACCGCTCGCCGGGTGCTGGTCAGCGGCCTGACACCGGCGCCCGTGACCAATTCGCCGAACCCTGGCCGCTGTGGACGCGGGGCCTGGCGTTTGATCGCCACGATTCGATCGCGTGGAATTCTCAGTTCCTTGAAGACCGGATGTTCGATCACCACCTCGTGTTCATTTTCAGAGGTGATGCGCCCGCGAATGACGTCCCCGTCTGCCATCACCACTTCATCAGACACTTTTTCGGGGGCTTCCTGGCGAGCACCCAGGTTGATGGAAGCTGGTTCGTAGCCGGCGGCGACGTAGCCGGCAACGCTGCCTGGTGTCGAGCTGGTTGAGTTGGCGGAGGACACGGTTTCAGGGGTGGTGGTCTTCGGTTGAGTGCCCGGGCTGGCTTCAGTACCCCCGGAGGCTCGAGCATGCGCACCGCTCACCAGCAGAATCAGCGGAACCAAGGTTTTCAGAAGCGCACCAATCACGTGGGGTCCGTCCTACAAGCCCATGATGTTGCTCTCTGTGGCATTCGAGGTGATGATTGGCAGCAACACCGCCCAGGCCGGTCTGTCGGCCGGTCAACCCTTTCCCCTGAAACTTGCCGGAGCAAGCCATGCACAAAGACGAGCAAGAGCCCGGTACCGATTCTATCGACCACTCGACGGATTCCTCTTCAACGGAAGAGACTCCAGTCTCCGATTCGCCTCCGACGGTTTCCGTTCACCTGCACTCGGAGCGAAAAGCACTTGTTTCATCGGAGAATTGGACGACACCGATGCTTGCATCCGGTGTGATCGCAGTGGTGATGGCGCTGGCATTCTTGTTTGGCGTGGACTCCATCTTCCCCAGCCCGCATCCGGTGGTGGCAGCGGTTGAGTCGGCACCCGCGGCGTCCTCCACCGAATCGGCAACTCCTGCCGAATCGACCACGGACTCCACTGCGAAGGATGCTTCGCCTCCGGAATCGACCGCGAAGCCCGCCACCAATTCCGCTGCACCCACCGCGCCATCCGATCCGCCTGCCAAACCCAAGGAGGCGGCACCCTCCAAGGAATCCGAGCCTGCTCCGGCTTCCACCAAGACCTCTCGGGGGTCCACGGAGGGTCGTTCGTCTGCTCCGGCGCCACTTCTGCTGGTCCACCTGGTCAAGTCGACGTCGGAAGAGGCTGCGGAGGCGAGTGCCGAGGCCTCGGATCGACCGGGCTTTTTCGGGCGCCTCGTCCTCTACATCAAGTTCTTCATCCTGGTCTGCCTGAGCACGGTGCTCGCGATGGTCGCTCTGGGGGGGCTGGCCTTGATGACCGATCGACCCTTGGGTGACTTCAAGGGCGCCTTCTCCAGGGTGTGCCTCTCGTGTTGGATCGCGACCCTGGCGCTGTTCGTGCCCATCTCCGAGGCC
>NHEC01000090.1 GCA_002171655.1 Planctomycetes bacterium TMED75 | reverse complement strand
TGCCGCTGGCGAAACTCGGGGCCGGAGGCCTCAGTTCGTCTTGCGATCCAGCCGATTGCCTACCTGGTTGTATCGGTAGATCTGCCCGTCTTCGGTCAGACATTCGCCCTTGTCGTTGATCGAGACGAATTTCGGCCCACGGTCGACGGCCCCGGCCGCCACGGCGCCTCCGATCACAACCGCAAGAAACAGGGCTCGCCAAAGACGGTTCTCAGTCACTGGGGTCATGTCTTCTCCTTTGGAGGTTGGTGGTGTCATCTGATATCCCGCGCCACTCTACCTGCCTGCCTGCCTGCTTGCGGAACAACCGAACACCTCACTCCGGGAGCCGATTTCCCTTGAGCTGATTGTCTCGACGAGTCATCAATTGCAGGTTGCTCAGCCGCGCGGACCCCCCCCGTGATTTTGGAATCACGTGGTCCACTTCCATCGCATGGTGGTCGTCTCGAGCCCGTCCCGAGAAATGGCGTGCCCACCACGCCACCCGATACCCCTTGCGGATGAGTTGCCGCTCACCTGGATCCACCGCCCTCTGCCCACGGGGAATTCCGCGCGTGCAACAGCGCCAGCCGGAATGGCCGGCACGAATCGCCTGAGCCTTGAGGTTGCCTGCCATCGAAAAAGACCTCTTTTCAAAGGCCACATCGGCCTTCAGAGACAAGGGATGTGTTGTACCACCCCTTCGAGGAGGATAGAATGATCCGATTCCAGAGGAAATCGCATGCTCACGCCCACCCCCGAGATCACCCCCTTCTCGCACCCCGTCCGCCGGGGGCGTGGACGTCGCTGGCTGGCCCCGGCCCTCGCCGGCACCCTGGGTCTGCTGGCACTTGGAGGGTGCCAAGACCTCTTCCTTGAGAAGGCGGCCAAGAAGCCCAAGGACGAACGAATCGATCGGACCAACTTCACCATCGAAGTGGATCCCATCATGCGCAACACCGTCGCCAGCGAAGGCATCCTCACCGGATACCAACCCACCGTGGTCCACGGGTACGGCCTGGTCGTCGGCCTCAAAGGCACCGGCAGTCGGCTGGTGCCGGCTGAAGTCCGATCGATGATGGTCGCCGAGATGGCTCGCCGCGGAATCGGCGACCCACGCAGCGGTTGGGACCATCTGAGTCCGGAACGCATGCTCGACAGCGAAGACACCGCGGTCGTGGTGGTCGAGGGCGTGATTCCTCCCGGAGCCCCCAAGGGCACGACGTTCGATGTTCGAGTGTTCGCCCTCCCAGGCTCGACCACCAGCAGCCTGGAAGGAGGCCGCTTGTACACCACCGACCTGCGGCCCGGCCCGCTGGCAACCGGGTCCAAGCAGTCGTTCGCCCTTGCCAAGGGGTCGGGTTCGATCTTCATCAATCCGTTCGTGGAGCCGGGCACCTCGCAACGCAGCTCGATCAACAGCCTCAGCGGGCGCATTCTCAACGGCGGCTCCACTTCCAAGGACATGCCGATCAAAATGCGCATGGCGACCAGCAGCCATGCCCGCACGGCGACCGTGCAGCAGGCGATCAACAGCAACTTCCCGCGCGAGCCAGGACAGAAAGACGAGACCGCCCGCGGCGAAAGTGGGGATTCGATCTCGATCACCGTCCCCCCGAGCTACTCGGAAAACACCGAAGACTTCGTGCAACTGCTCCAGCACACCTCGTTGAACGTCGGAGCACCCGAAGCGACCGCCCAAGCGATTCGACGCGGCGTCCTGGCCAACCCCAGCGGTGCGGACGCGGCTCGCTGGCGGTGGTGTGCACTGGGCCCCAAGGCCGTCCCCATGATCCAGGACCTGTACGACCACGCCGACGAAGCTCCACGTTTTTCGGCCCTGAGCGCAGGCGCCCGACTCAACGACGCTCTGGCGGTCCCCCACCTGCTCGATGTGGCTGAAAAGTCACCCAAGCAGAGCCGGCGGCTCGCGGCGATCGCGGAGCTCGGCCGAATGGGCACCAACCCCCGGATCGACCTGGGGCTCCGTGAGATGATGAACGATTCCAATGTAGACGTTCGTCTGGCAGCCTTTGATGCGATGATTGAACGAAATGACCCCACCGTGGTCGAAATTCCCGTATCCGATCGATTCACGATGTCGCTCATCGAGTCCGAGCACGACATGATCTACATCTCACAAACCGGAATTCCACGAGTGGCGATCTTCGGAAAAGGGATGCAACTGAAGCTCCCCCTCACCGTGAACACCTGGTCGGGCAGATTGCTGATGAAAGCGGATGCCGATGATCCGGAAATCCAGGTCTTCTACCGAAATCAGGAAGGGGAACCCCCCCTGATCGGACTGGCTCCAACCGACGTCCCCGGCATGGTCCGGTTCCTTGGCCACCAGACCACCATCAAGGAACCCGATGAAGGCCTCGGACTCCAGTACGGAGAAGTGATTGGCGCCCTCCATCGACTCTGGCTCAAGCGCTACATCGAATGCGACTTCAAGGCCGAGCAGGATCGGATCTTGGCCGCGATCCTCGCCAACGAGACCGAACAAGAACGGATTCGACGGCCCGAATTCGACGAGGAAGCCACCGGAACCGCCTTCACTCCCAGCCGCCCTGGCGAAGATCCAAGCCAGCTTGACCAGATCCCCGCCAGGAACGGCCTTGAAGGCGGAGCCTCGAAAGGCGATACTGTGCCGAGATAGCCAGAGACAGCGACTGGATGCAATCGGCCATGGAAGGGCCGCGAAGGGCCTGGTGGCCCGAGCAATGCATCCAGACTCATGAAGTGCACCACCACTGCACCCCATGACGCACACCGACAGGAGGTCGAACCGCATGCGGCTCGCCAAGCTGACCGTTGCAGGATTCAAGAGTTTCGCTGATCCCACCGAGTTCGTCTTCGACGACCCAGTGATCGGTATCGTCGGGCCCAACGGATGCGGTAAGAGCAACGTGGTCGATGCAATCAAATGGGTGCTGGGCGAACGAAGTGCCAAGAGCCTTCGCGGCAGCGCCATGCTCGATGTCATCTTCGCCGGCAGCGCTTCTCGCAAACCGATGGGCGGCGCCAGCGTGACCCTGACCTTCGAGAATCCCATCGAAGACCATGCAGACGTCGATGCCTCGGGGCAAACCACCGTCACCTCGCAGCGCGCCCTGCCGGTCGACACCGAAGAAGTCGACGTGACCCGACGCCTCTTCAGTGACGGCAAGAGTGAGTACCTCATCAACGGAAACAAGGTGCGCCTCCGCGATATCAAGGAGCTCTTCCTGGATACCGGAATCGGCACCAACGCCTATTCGATCATCGAGCAGGGCAAGGTCGATGCCATGCTGCTGGCCAACCCCGTCGAACGCCGCGCCATCCTCGAGGAAGCTGCGGGCGTGGCGAAGTTCAGGACCCGCAAGATCGAGTCTGCGAGAAAACTCGAACACGCAGAGCGCAATCTGCTGATCGTCCGCGAGCAACTTTCCAACACCGAACGCCGACTCCGCATCGTCCGCGGCCAGGCCGAGAAGGCCCAGAAGTACTCGAATCTCGACGATCGGCGCGGCAATCTGCTCACTTCGGTCTTTCTCGAACGCTTTCACTCGATCAATGAAAGCCTCCATGGACTGACCAGCCGGATCACTCAGGCCAACGAGGAACGCAAGCGGGTCCACGCCGAGGTCGAGCAGCTCGAGGAGGTCAAACAACAGGCCGAACTCGAACGACATCGCCTGCAAGAGGACCAGCACGCCCAGGAACAACGGCGACTTGAATTCCAGAGTCGTGAGACCCAGGCCACCCAGCGGGCGGATCTGACTCGGAAGAACCTCGAGGAAGCGGACCTCCAGCTGGAACAGGAGCAGGCCCGGATCAGCGAGTACACGGAGTCGCTGCAGGCCCTCTCGACCAAGACTGCGGAACTTGATGCGGACGTCGAGCGCCTGGCCCAGGAAGTCTCGGAGGCCCAGCAGGCCGTCCAGACCTTCGACTCGGAGCGTACCGCGACTACGGAAGCCGCCGCCCGATCGCGGGCGGAAGTGGACCGACTGAAGGATGCAACTGCGCGAATTGAACGCGACATCGTGGGCGTCGAAGGTCAGTTGAGCTCCATTGGTGAACGAGAAGTGGCACTGCAGGATCAGATCGAGCGCCTGGGGGCGAAACTCGAACCCTTTGAGCGCGAAGCAGACCAGCACCTGGTCGACCTCTCGCGGTCGAAGAACGAGCATCTGGTCGCCGATGATGAACTGCGCAGCCTTCACGAACTGCACCAGGAACAGACTCGGATCACCGCCCACCTCGATGACCGACAATCTTCACTGCTGGAACACCTCGGCCAGATTCGCGAGGACCGCTCTGCCATGCGCTCCCGACAGCACCTGCTCCAGGAGATGCATCGTGAGCGAGAAGGTCTGGGCGAAGCGGTCCGCAAGGTGCTGGATCGACCCGAGGACTTCACCGGAGTGCACGGCCTCCTGGGCGACCTCATCGAAACCGACCGCGACCACGCGGACCTCGTCGAATGTGCGTTGGGCGATGACCTTCAGGCCCTGCTGGTCGATGACACCACCAACATCGATCCGCTGCTGGAGGAGATGCGGCAGCTGGACGGACGACTGGTCCTGCTTCCAGTCCACCCCCGCACCGCCGCCACTCGCCACATGCCGCCCCGAGTTCCCGGCGCGACCCCCCTGCTTTCGATGATCAAGGCNGAAGGCGCCGCCAGCGTGGTCGNCGANCGNCTGCTCNGCAACACCTGGCTNGTNGANCGGCTNGAAACNGCTCGANNNCTCTCNCANGGNCCNCTGNNCGGAGCNCGNTTCGTCACNCACGGNGGNGAACGCTTCGATCCCGATGACCGNCTGGTCATNGCGCCCACCGCCCGCGANGANGCCGCCCACGGNTGGCTNGCNCGCAAGGCCGAGATGCGNGAACTCACCGAACANCTCANNCNNTCNGACCNNCAGGTCACCGAGNTCGAGACCAAGCTCGCCNGNNTCGANGCCGAATCNGGCAACGCCGTNCANCAGCAGATGGCNGTGGCCTCCCGNATGGAGACCGCTCGNGGAAANCTGATCGANACCAGCCACCAGGTGGAACGCGTCGANCANCTGATCGANCGAGGNCGACGGGACCGAGCCTCCATCGAGCAGGAGCGAGACGAGCTCCAATCCCGCTTCGAGGAAATCAGGCGAGATGAACTGAAGCACCAGGAACGACAGGCCTCCTTGAATCGCCTGCTCGAGGAACAGAAGGTCTCTTCGCTGGCACGCGAACGAACCGCGCTCGAAGAGGCCAATGCCGCCGAGCGAGCCAGTGAAGCCCTGGCCAACGCTCGCATCACCTACGGCGAGGCCAATGCACACCTCGAATCGTCACACCGTGAACGACGGCAATCAACGCTCGCCCGCGAGGAGGCTCAACGACAAGTCGCCATAGGCCGCGAGCAGCTTGAACGGCGCCAGGCTCAGACCGCACGATTCAGACAGACCATCGCCGGCGCTGACCGGGAAATCGCCGAAGCCACGGCTGAACTGGCCGCCATGAGCAGCGCCTTCGCTGAGTTCGCCCAGCAAAGTGACCGGGCCGGAGAGACTCTGGCCAAGGCCGCCGAGAGCCTCCACGCCGCTCGAGCAGGTGGCGCCAACGTGGAGCGGGACGTGCACGCATTGGAAATGGCACGTCGAGAGCAGGAACTCAAGCGCGAATCGCTTGAGGAACGCTCGATCGAGGAGCTTGAACTCGATCTTTCAGATGCCTATTCGGATCATCGCGTCCACCGCGAGACCGAAGGATTCGAACCCATAGATCTCCATGAAGCCGAGGCCGAAGCAGCCGAACTCAAGGAGCAGATTCGAAAGCTTGGCAACGTCAACCTCGATGCGGTGGAAGAACTTGAAGCCCTGCAGATTCGCAACGAGGGCCTGGAAACCCAGCTGGCGGACATCGACGCCGCTCGCGATCAACTGATCAACCTGATCGAAGAACTGGACACCATCAGTCGAGAACGATTCCGCGAGACGTTTGAGACCGTGAAGGAGAATTTCGCCGGCTCCAACGGCATGTTCAGAAAACTCTTTGGCGGTGGCAGTGCAGACCTCTTCCTGATGCCCGACGAGAACGGGGACACCGACTGGCTTGAAAGCGGTGTCGAGATCCGAGCGAAACCACCCGGCAAGGAACCTCGCGTCATCAACCAACTCTCGGGCGGCGAAAAGACGATGACCGCCGTGGCCCTGCTGATGGCGATCTTCAAGAGCAAGCCTTCTCCGTTCTGCATCCTGGACGAAGTCGACGCCGCGCTCGACGAAGCAAATGTCGAACGCTTCTGTGCCGTTGTGAAGCAGTTTCTCGACCGCTCGCACTTCATCGTCATCACCCACCACAAGACCACCATGCGGATGTGCGACAAGCTCTACGGAGTCACCATGCCCCAGCGCGGGGTCTCTCGCCGGGTGTCGGTTCGATTCGACGAAGTTGACGAGGAAGGCGCCATCGCCCCCGAAGTCGCCGATCGAATGGACCCTGAACCCCCCCTCCAATCCGGCACACTCCAAACCGACACTCCGAAACCAGTCCAACCCGATGAACCACCCCTGGTTGAAGTCGAACGAGTTGATCTGGATCGGTCACGAGCCAACCTGCTCAAGGATGCCTGGGAGCAACCCACCAGCAACGCGCCCACCCCCGCGCCGCCGACCGCCGAGTAGGCAACGCAACGTCAGTCGACGACCGCCTCAAGCTGATCCCAGAGTTCGGTGCGAAGGGGGTCGAATCGGCTTCGCAGCTGCTCGAGCAGCACGGCGCGCGAGGACACGGACTCTTGATCGAGCAGCGAGGCGGCCAGGGCTCGAATCGTGTCGACCGCCTGCACTTGCGAGACCAGAAGTGCCCGCTCCAGAGTCGCGCCCTGTTCCGTCAACAATTCCATGGTCGTCCACTGCCGAATTCGTGCACGCGCTCCTGCTTCAATCTGTGGAAGCCCATCATTTTCGAGCGACACCGCCGGAGGAAGAGCCAACGCTTCGGTCAACTGCTGGTATCCGGAGCGAGATTCCTCGGCGATCCGCGTGATCAACTCGGCGGTCGGCTGGGGCACCGACTTGAGCATGAGGATCCCATCGACTCGAGACTCATCCGCGAGCAACGTGACCAGCAAGGTGTAACCGGCTGCACGCTGGGTCGCCTCGGAAGCTTCAGGGTCGAGCATTCGGTGCGATCGCTCTGAGGAACACCCACTCAGCAGAAACAGGGCAAGAACCCCGACACCAAGCGCGCGGCGAAACGCCCCCCCACCATTCACGACGAACTCGCTTCCTGCTCCAGTCGGTGCAACTGCTCCAGGAGCACCGCTTCGACGGCCGCGAGTTGCGGCGATGGAGGTGCCGAGGCCTCGTGTGGGTTTACGACGTTCATGACGTGGTTCCCCCCCTCAATCAAGATCGGCTCGACCCCCGCATGCGATGCAAGGACTCGGGCATCCTCGACGTCGACGGTCGCATCCTCCAACCCATGCAGGACCACCAACGGAACCGACATCTTCCGCGCCATGGCCGGCCCATCGTGACCGGAACGGTCGGATTGAATCTCGTGCAGGAAAGGGGGACCGATCAGCAGGGTCTGCCCGGTACGATCGGAACGAACCTCCACTCCACGGCCCTCTTCAAGTTGGCGACGATGCGTCTCGGAGAGGCGACAGGGATCAGCTGGGGCGGATACGGAAATGACCCCATCGACGTCCAACCCACGCCCGGCAGCGAGGATCGACGCCAGACCACCACGGGAATGGCCCAACAGCAGGATGGGGGCCTTCGGGGCCACGGTGGTCAGGTCTCCGTTGCGAACCGCGGCCACCAGATGAACGAGATCACGAACCTGCGCATTCCAGGTGTCCAGAGCGAAGAGATCCGGCCGTTCGAAGGTCTCGTTGTTTCGGGTCATGCCGGAATGAGCGAAATTGAACCGGACCGCCGCCCATCCCGCTTGCGCCGCCACGTGTGCCAGACGGGGAAACATCCCGTAGTCCTTGTAGCCCTTGAATCCATGGGCGATCAGCAGGGTTCCCCGCCCTCCCTCTGCAGGCTCCTCCACATCACACCAGAGGTGCCGGTCATGCCCGTGGTGGTCGACCACCAGATCGACTTCTCGCCTTTCAAGCCCGGATGACATCCAATCAGCCCTCCATGCGCGCGATGACCGCTTCCGCGAATGCCTGGGTGGACAGTGCCCCTCCGAGGTCCGCGGTCTTCTCGCCGGCGAGCAACGCCTGGTTGTACGCCTCCTTGATTCGCCCCGCAGCAACCCCACACGCCTCATCTCCGCGACTGCGATGCAGGTGATTCAGGAGCATCACACCACTCATCATCAGGGCCAGCGGGTTGGCCAATCCCTGACCGGCAATATCCGGTGCCGAACCATGCACCGCCTCGAAGACCGCAGACTCGATTCCGTAGTTCGCACCGGGCGTCACCCCGAGTCCGCCCACCAGCCCGGCGCACAGATCACTCAACACATCCCCGTAGAGGTTTTCACTCAGGATGATGTCGAAATCCGAAGGATCCTGAACAAGTCGCATGCAACCAGCATCGATGATTCGCTCGTCGTATTCGATCTCGGGAAATTCCTCACTCATCTTTTGGGCGGCACGGATGAACATGCCATCCGAGAGCTTGAGGATGTTGGCCTTGTGAAACGCAGTCACCTTGCGCCGCCCGCGATCGCGAGCAAATTGGAAGGCGAACCGAGCGATGCGCTCACAGGCGGGCTCGGTCGCGACCTTGAGGGAGGTCACCACCCCCTGGGTGATCTCATTTTCGATCCCCGCATAGAGTCCCTCGGTGTTCTCGCGCACCACGACCACATCCACATCGGTGAACCGTGTGGGGACGCCTTCAATGTTACGAACCGGACGTACCGCGCCGTACAGATCAAGTCGCTTGCGCAACGCCACGTTGACGCTGGAGTAGCCACCGCCCACCGGGGTCGTGCAGGGGCCCTTGAGCGCTACCCCGTGCTCCTGGATCAGCTCCACCGTGCGTTCGGGCAACACGCCGTCGTGTCCGGCCTCCAGAGCCGACGCTCCCGCAATGGCGGGCACCCAGGAAACCGGTGCTCCGCTTGAATCAAGGACGTGCTGGGTGGCGGCGGCGACTTCCGGTCCAATGCCATCACCGGGGATCAGAACACAGGTATGGGGCATGGAAACTCCTCGGGTCGGGGGGGAAGTGTGGCCACGGGCGCTGCCGTGAGGATACCATGCACCCCTCCTCGACCATTCCAGCAGGTGAACACCACGATTCATTCCAACGCAGAACTCGATGTCCTGGTGGTGGGTGGCGGCGTCGCCGGCCTGTGGTGCCTCAATGCACTGGTCGATGCCGGATGCAACGCGGCCCTCCTGGAATCCAAGGCCCTCGGAACCGGTCAGTCGATCAGCGCGCAGGGCATCCTCCATGGGGGCGTCAAGTACTCCCTCACCGGGTTGCTCGCTGCCTCCTCGAGTGCGATTTCAGAGATGCCCGAGCGCTGGGACCAGAGCCTGGCCGGTACCCAGAGCCCCGACCTGCGTGCCGTACGGGTGCGAACCGATGCCTGCCACCTCTGGCGGACTGAAAGCCTGCGGTCGATTGCGGGCATGGCGGGCGCGAAACTGGCACTGCGGGTCCGACCCCAACGCCTCGCCCCGGAGGATCGCCCCGAGATTCTCAGAGACTGCCCCGGTGACGTGGCCCTGCTTCCTGAAAAGGTGATCGAAACCCCCAGCCTGATGTCGGCACTGGCCGCACTGCACCCGGATCGAATCGCACTCGGCGAGGTGCTCGACGGCGACGCCACACAGACCGAATTCGCCACCGTGCGCGTGCGCCTCGCTGACGGAGAGCAACTCCAACTGCGCACCCGGCGGGTGGTGCTTGCCGCGGGTGCGGGCACCCCCGGCCTGCTGCAGCGCCTCGGCCTGCCCGAGGACACCGAGCCCATGCAACGACGTCCTCTGCACATGGCCATGGTCAAGGGCGCACCGGATCGATTGGCGGAGCTCAACGGCCATTGCGCCGATGGGGGTCGCACCCGGGTGACCATCACCAGTTCAACGAGTGAGGATGGGCACAGGGTCTGGCAACTGGGGGGCGAACTCGCGGAAAGCGGGTGTACTCTTGAACCCAGCGAGCTGATTACCGCCGCCCGCAGCTGCCTCCATTCGGTCCTGCCGGGCTTTGACGCCAGCACCAATGACCTTGCCTGGGCGACGTATCGAATCGACCGTGCGGAGAAGAAGACCACCAAGGCACTGCGACCTGCCGGCACCTATGTGGGAACCCGTGGCGCCGCGGTGATCGCCTGGCCGACGAAACTGGTCCTGGCACCCGCCACGGCACGGGAGGTGGTTACCGAATGCACGACCAGCAGCGCACGCCGCACCGGTGACACACCCTTTGCCGATTCTGTGACTCCCCCCGTCGCACCCCCCCCCTGGGAGGAGGCACGATGGACTTGAGACCACTCGGCACCACGGGACTGAAAGTCTCTCCGGTTGGATTCGGGGCGTTCAAGATCGGTCGCAACCAGAAGACCAAGTACGCACAACCGTACGACCTCCCCGACCAGGAGGCGGTCGATCGGCTGCTCCATGCGCTCCTGGATTCCGGGATCACCCTCTTTGACACCGCCCCCGCCTATGGCACCAGCGAAGAACGCATCGGGACGTTTCTGCGCCACAGCGGTCTGCGCGAGCAGTTGGTGCTCTGCACCAAGGTCGGTGAACGCTTTGAAGCCGGAGCGTCCAGCTGGGCATTCGACCGCAGCTCGGTCGACGCCTCGATCGACCGCAGCCTGCGCACCCTCGGGGTGAGCCACCTGGATGTAGTGAACGTACACTCCGACGGGCGAGACCTCGAGATCATCCACCAGACGGATGTCCTGGACGCCCTGGCCAGGCGACGTGATCAGGGAGACATCCGAACCATCGGATTTTCCGGCAAGACGGTGGAAGGGCACCTGGAGGCCATGGAACACCCTGCGCAACCCGAAGTCCTGATGATCGAGCTCAACCTGGAAGACCAGACCCAGCTACCCACCCTCGAAGCAGCGGCGGCCCGGGGCGTCGGCCTGCTGATCAAAAAAGGACTCGCGTCCGGTCGAGCTGGCCCACGGGAATCCCTCCAGTGGTTGCTGGCCCACGAGGCGATCTCGAGCGTGGTGATCGGTTCAACCTCAGCCCGACACATGCGAGCCAACAGCGCGGTCGCTCATCCGACAGACTGATCGGAACACACCGGCACGGTGCGCACCACCCAGGCCGATCCCTCAGCCTGTGGGGGACTTGGGAATCCGAAGGGTCATCCCCACCGTGAGATCCGCAGGATCGCCCCCGATCGCCGATCGGTTGGCTTGATAAATCCGCTCCCAATACTTGGCACTTCCGTACGCTTCCTGCGAGATCCGTGAAAGCGAATCACCGGATCGAATTCGGTAACTCGTGCCCGGACTCGGTCGGGCACTGCTGGCAGAGCTGGACTCCGTGCGGGGTGCGGCCGGGGCAGCACTTGCTCCACGAGTCTTGGGGGGAAGTACGATCGACTGGCCAATCCGGAGCCGGTTGGGGTCCAGATCAGGGTTCGCCTTGAGAATCAACGGCCAATCCTGCTCGCGACCGAACCACGCCTGGGCAATCGAGCTCAGGGTGTCGCCGGAGGCTACGCGGTATTCGGTTCCCGTGGGTCGGCTGGTGACCGGGACCGCCTGAGTGGCCGGAGGCGCAGGCTCGGGGCTCGCTGGCGCGGTCGCGGTCAGGGCCGTGTTCGACAGGAGCATCGAGTCCGCCTGCACCGTCCCACCGGAGGAGGCGCTTGGCGCTTGCGAGGCCACGAAATTCGCCGGGGCCAGGGTCGCAGAGCCGGCAATCGCGTCTCGCAGTGCGGAGAGGTTCGCGGGAGCATGATCCACACCGATGGACAGAGGCTGCAGCGCGTCGGGAGTGAGGCGAGAGAATTCAACGATCGTCGAGTCCACCAGAATCGCCCAGGTCCGTGAGACATTGCGACTCGCGAGCATCTTCAGTCGTTCGCGAGTGTCCGAGCCAAGAGTGACCTCGACCGAGGAGGTCGCGGATGGCGAGCTCGCAGGTGACGCCGGAGCGAGTTCAGCAGACAGCACATCCACACCCCGGCGACGAGCCGGGGCGAGGCTCTGACCACCGTTGTTGTAGAGCAGAACGTAGAGAGCCCCTTCGTGGGGGGCTGCCACCATTCCGTAGCGGTCCTTCAAGTAGCTGGTGGGGTCTGCAGAGAGAGCCGCCTGCTCGGCATCACTGGGCGCGAGCGATTGCAGCTCATGGACCGGGTACCAACCCGCCAGAGCCCCGGGCAGTGCAATCGGTCCGGAGACCGACAACGTGCTGAGCTCCCGCTCAAGATCGACCCCAGTGGGTGCGCTCGCAGGAACAATCACCCGGAAGGCAAGAACTTCGGTCGAGATCGGCTCGCTGGGAGCAGGGGCAACGGGTGTGGGGGCCGGCGTCGGCGCAACCTGCGAGACGGTTTCGGGGGCCGGCTCACTCACCGCGGGCGCGATGGAGGGAGGTTGCGGATCATCCCCGGTGACGACGAGGTAGTACAAACCAGTGGTGATGAACGCGATGATGATCAACGCGACGAGAATTCGGCTGCCTGCCGTCATGTGGCACCTCCGTGGGTCGTGGCCTGCTCTGTGGGCTGTCTACCAGTCCATCGGCACGATGGATCATAGAGGTGCACAAGCTGTCGATCATCTCGCCGGGCGCAGGCGACGGGTTGTCCACCATGGCCCGCGGAGACTTTGAGGCTCCCACGCGGGACCATCCGCTGCAGACAAGTCAGGAAGCAGGCAAGGCTTCGGGCTCGGCTCCTGAATCCGTGGTGGGCCGTGTGGTGTCCCCGCGTCGATAGACCATCGGCGCAGCGATCGCCACCGAGGAATACGTGGCCGCGACCAACCCCACCAGGAAGGTGAAGGCGAACGGCCGGATACCGGTCCCCCCCAGGTTGAAGAGGATCAGGGCGGTGACGATCGTCGTACCACTGGTCAGCACCGTACGGCTGAAGGTCTGGTTGATCGAGTCATTGACGCAGCTGGCCGAGGCGTAGTTCAGTCGACCTCGGTTCTCACGGACACGGTCGAGAATGACGATGGTGTCGTTCAGTGAATAGCCGATGATCGTGAGCAAGCCCGCAATGACGTTGAGGTCGATCCGGAACTCTTCGATGTTGAGTGACGCCGCCCAACCGGTGGAACCGACCATGACGCTGATCGCGATCGCACCCAGACAGACGGAGATGTTGAAAAACAACGCCATCACTGCGGCCAGGGAATACCAGACGTCGCCGAATCGGACCCAGATGTAGACCAGCATGCCCAGGAGACTGAGGACCACCGCCACCACCGCACTCGCAATCAAGTTCTGAGCGACCGTGGGTGAGAAACTGGAGACCTGCTCGAGACTGGCTTCCCGCATCAACGCACCGGAGACCAGCAGCCATTCGGGTTTCGCGAGCTGGCTGTCCCAGACTTCAAGATCGACGTCGAAGGAGCTGAGGTCCTCATCACTGACCAGCACCACGAAGTTCGTGTAGGCACCATCAGGGCCCGAGGGAGTGATCCCGACCACCTCGCTGCGACGCGCCAGGGAGGACGCAAAGTCCGGCTGGTTGCGCAAGCGCTTGATCCGCTCGGAAAAGTCGGCGGGGGTGATGGGCGGTTCGACGTTTTCAACGAGGACCGCGACCCCACCACGGAATTCGGCCACGGGCTGGATGAACTCGTTCTTGCCGATGCACTCGCCAATGGTCGCTTTTTCCAGCGCAAAGGTACGACTGGCGTGCTGCAGTTCACCCTCTCCGCTGAAGGTGACTGGAGTGATGACGTCAAGCTGATTGGCAAACGCCTGAACCACCGCCTGGACGATTGCGCCCTGAATTCCATTGTCATCGGTGGCATCCGGCGGATTGGCGACCTTGACCTGGAAGGCCGTGGCTTCAACGTTGGAAGTGGTTTCTCCCGAGGTCAGCACCGTAGCGTTGCGCAGTTCGGAAACCGGAGAATCAGCCGGAGCGGCCGCACCGATCGCCTGCAATCGCTCACGCACTTCCTGCAGGGGCAGCAGGAGGTTGCCGTCGGAAGCGGCCAGTTCTCCCTCCTGGGCCTGACGAGTCGACATCGTCAGGCTCACTCCGCCACGGAATTCGGTCTCGAGGATGTCGTTGCCAGTGGAGAAGAACAGCCAGAGTCCGGCGATGGCCAGTGCCAGCGAACACACCTGGAAGAAGGTCCGCAAGCGCACCCATTGGATGCGCGGCTGCAGGAGCCGGTGAATCGCAGGCACCACGACCGGAAGCATGAGTCCGGGGAATCGTTTGGCGCCCAGGCCTTCGACCAGGAAATCGAAGATGAAGCGGGAGACGAAGAGCGTCGTGAAGAGGGTGCCAAGAACACCCAGCGAGAGAGTCAGGGCAAACCCCTTGACCTCGGCTTCAGCAGTCTGATAGAGCACAAAGCACACGATCAGGTTGGTGATGTTGCCATCGAGAATCGCACTGGCGGCCTTCTTGTAGCCCTGTCGAACCGCGATGCGCAGCGTTTCCTTGTTGTTGACGAGTTCTTCTCGAATTCGTTCGTAGACCAGCACGTTGGCGTCGACCGCCATACCCACGGTGAGGGCGATGCCCGCCAGACCCGGCAGGGTGAAGGTGCCGTCGATCATCGCCATGAATCCGAAGATCATCAACGCGTTGAGGCAAAGTGAGATGTCTGCGATGAGCCCGGCGAGGAAGTAGTAGCAGACCATCAGGATCGCCACCACGATCACCGCCAGCAGAACCGCCTTGAGGCCCTTGAGCAGGTTGTCCGCACCGATCGAGGGACCAAGGATGCTGGTCGAGATCGGCTCGGAGGACAATCGCGCCTCAAGGGCACCGGCGTTGAGCACGCGGACCAGATAGTCGACTTCCGACTGGGAGAAGTTGCCCGTGATCGAACCCCGGTCGGCGATTCGGCTGTTGAGATTGGGTGCGGTGTAGACCTGGTCATCAAGAACGATGGCCATCGGCTCCCCGACGTTGGGACCGGTCATCTGTCCCATGAGGCTGCCACCGTTGACATCAAGGGTGAAGCCCACCGCGTCGCGGCCCATGGAATCGATCGTCCTGAAGGACTGCTTCATCGACCAGCTCTCGCCGGTGTCGTGGGTCATCGAGAGCTCGGGAGCGGTGTAGAGCAGGAGGTAGACCTTGCCGTCGCGTCCTTCGGCGACGAGATCACGTCCCTGGAAGTAGGCCGCGGGATTGGTCGTCATCGAGGTCAGCTGTTCGGGGGTGTCCCCCCACTGTTCGAGGTCGTTGATCTGGTACCAACGAGCGACGGGAGAATCGGTGTTTCGCGCACCGCGGGAAGCCAGCTGCTCGCGCATGTCCTGGGGGTTGACGCCGCGAGGCTCGGCCGGCGACACCGCAATCCGGAAGTCGAGGACGCCAGACCCGCTCAGCAGACGCTTGAGGTCCTCGGGGTCATCGAGTCCGGTTCGCACGGCCTCGTATTCCGCGTAGGTCTTCTGCAAGGCCGCCAGCTTTTCTGCCAGGTAGGGAAACTCGGTTTCGAGTTCACCCATCTGGACGGTTCGCTCGGAAGCAACCACTGTTTCAGAACCGTCGTCATTGGTGGTGACGCGATCCCTGCCCGGCAGTGCGAGGACCTCCAGGACCCGGGCTTCGGACAGCCGGGTGCTGAGAATCTGGCCCATCATGTCGTCGGAGCGGATCTCTGCTCGCGCAACACGGTTCTGAAGTTCGTCCACCACCGCATCATCAGCGGTCGGATCCTTCATCAGACTGTCCAGCTGCTCTCGGGCACCCCGCGCGTCGTTGTAATCCTTCTGCAGAGTCGCCAGCCGAGCGCGACGGTCGGCGTCCTGGCCGCCGAACCGATCAACTGCCTTGCCGGAGTTGAGCGCGGCTTCCAGACTGGCGCGGGTGACCGATGATTCACGAGAGAGTTTCGCCAGTTCATCCTGGAAAGTTCTCTGCAGCGCACGCACCTTGGGGCTCGGAAGCGGCATCACCACTTCCATTCGATTCGCCCCCTGCGGCTGGAACGTGATGTCCAGCACGCCATTGGGATTGACGCGACGCTTCAGCACCTCGATGACCTGGGCGATCACCTGCTCGGAATTGGCGTCATCGGGGACGTTCACGGCGTAGACAAGGCTGACGCCGCCTCGAAGGTCCTTGCCGAGTCGAATCTTCTGATCTGGGGGAACCACCGAATACACGCACAACAGCACGATGAAGCAGATCAGAGACAGTTTGAAATAAGCGCCCTTCATATTCTCTCGACTCGACCCTTCGTCTGGGACACGTTCGTCGCTCGGAATCAAGCCCCCCAATCAGGAAGCACTGTCCGAGCATTCATGACGTGTCGATAATTCAGTTCTCGCTTTTTGCGGCGCCTTCAAGCACGGCGTCAATGTACTGTCGGTCCAATGTCATCCTGGTGTCCCGACTTTCGTCAACCTTGATCACAACCACGTCTGGCTTGGACTCGACGACGGAGCCGATGATGCCCCCGCGAGTTCGAATGCGATCGTGCTTGCCCACCTTGGAGAGCTGCTGTTTGCGCTTCTTTTCCTTGCGCCCCCCCATCAGGGTCATGAAGATCAGGAAGACCGCCCCGATCATCAGGATGGAGAACATGTCGAAGGGCAGCTCGGGAGCTGGTTGCGCGGCAGCTCCGGCGGCTCCATCAACGCCTTGGGTCGCCTGAGGTGCGCCCCCTTGGCCGGAAAGGACCGGAACTTCGATTGAGTCGGCTTGTTGCATCGGTGGGTTCGCTTTTCAGCTGTCTGTGGGCGTAGGGAGAGGTGTCGTGCCTGAATTTGAATCTCAGGTCACGGTGGAGGGATCTGCAGGTTCATCCGATGGCTGAACGACGGGCCACGCCTCCGCGAGAGAGGACCATGAATCATCCCGTATAGACCGCCGGATGTCCAGCAGGAGGGCTTGGTAGTGCCAGAGGTTGTGCTGGCTGACCAGGGTCTGGCCTAGCCATTCATCGGCCATGAAAAGGTGCCTCAAATAGGCCCTCGAGAAGCCTTGAGCACAGGTGGGACAGGAGCAACCGGGTTCGATCGGGGACTCATCTTCGGTAAAACGAGCATTCTTGAGTTTCAGAGGCCCTGTCCTGGTAAAGGCATACGCCTTGCGTCCGTTTCGAGTGGGCAAGACGCAGTCGAACATGTCCACTCCGGCCGCGACCGCCCGGACGATGTCCCGCTCGTATCCGACGCCCATCAGATAACGAGGTTTTTCGGGTGGAAGCAGCCCCGCGGTGAATTGAACGGTCCGATGGATCTGATCCGGGCCTTCCCCCACCGCCACGCCTCCGATCGCGTAGCCGGGCAGGTCGTGGGAACACACCTGTTCGACGCTTCGAGTCCGCAACGCTTCGCTGGTACCGCCCTGCACGATCCCGAACAGCGCCTGGTCGTCTGGTCGGGCATGAGCGCGGACACAGCGCTCAAGCCAGCGTGCCGTTCGGTCATTGGAAGCCTCAAGGCGCTGTTCGTAGGTCATTCCCCTCAGCTTCACCCGCTTTTCAGGATTCACGCAGTCCTCTTCGCGACTCGGGGGACAGTCGTCGAAGGCCATGATGATGTCGGCCCCGATCTGGTTCTGGACCTCGATCGATCGTTCCGGAGTGAGGGTGATCCGGGAGCCGTTGACGAAACTTCGAAACGTCACTCCAGATTCATCGACGGAATTGATGTCGCTCATCGAAAACGCCTGGTAGCCACCGGAATCGGTCAGGATTGGCCCGTCCCAGCGCATGAACCGGTGCGTCCCCCCCAGTCGAGCAACCCGATCGGCTCCCGGGCGCAGCATCAGGTGGTAGGCGTTGTTGAGAATGATCTGGGAGCCGGTTGCTCGAACCTGGTCAACGGTGAGGCACTTCATCGCCGCGGCGGTCGCCACCGGCATGAACGCGGGGGTGTCGAAACCGCCATGCGGCGTCTCGACCCGACCCAGGCGGGCGGCGTTGTCGCGGCAGGTCGCGGTGATGGTGAAGTTCAGAGGCATGGTGGTGCGAATCAGCGCTTGGAACAGTCTCGAAGAATCTTCTTCTCACGGTTGTTGAGGCTGTGCAATCCCTTGGCGTGGATCTTTGCGAGGATCCGATCAATCTCCGCATCATCGACCGCACGCCCCCCGGTGACCGCCTTGCCGGCGCGACCGGCGACCTTGCGAACCTTCGAGGAGGTGCTGGTGGGATCCACTCGCCCCAGCAGGTCGAAGAATCCGTGGAGGTGGTGCGGGTTGCGAATGAAGTAAAAGCCACCGATCGCACCGCCGAGGTGCGCCGCCTCCCCACCGGCATTGGCGCCGGGGGTGTTGTTCTGGAAGATCAGGACGAAGATCGAGAAGGCGATCAAGGCGTAACAGAGCGTCGCCAGGCGCATCGGAATGAGGAAGAACAGCAAGACCGTGGAATTGGGCGAGAGGTAGGCTCCGGCCATCAAGACCCCGAACACCCCCGCACTGGCACCGATCAACGGGGTGTGCGTGTTGTTCACGAGCAGGAAGGGCAGACTGTCCATTCCAAAGATCGAAAGCGCGGCGCCCGCCGCGTTGAGCAACAGATAGAGCAACGCGCCGAAGATCCCGCAGAGCAGATAGAAGGCGAGAAACCGCTTGGCTCCGAGGTACCGCTCGACCAGAGGGCCGAAAATCCACAGCCCGAACATGTTCACCAGGAGGTGGGTGAAGTCGGCATGGAGAAACTGGAAACTGATGAACCGCCAGATCTGTCCACCGATCATGTCGCCCTGGGCATTGGAGCCAATCAACGCGTTGGAGGTCGAGAAATACCCCAGCCGCTTGATCAAGGCCATGTTCTGGTACACGGCCACCCCGACCTCGTTGTCCCCCGAGTAGATCGTCCGCTGACCGGTGAAGGTATTGGTGGATTGATTTCCCCCGAGAATCTTCGGGGGCTGGGAAAGTGGCGGGCTCACGCGGAGCGAATCACCGAGACGGCCCTGGTGCTCGAGGCTGACCAGGGTCCAGCTGGATGGATCCTTCAGCTGCTCACCACTCGGACGCCCGAAACCTTCGACCATGTAAATCAGAACGCAGGCGATGATGACCCAGTGGGTGGCCGTCAGTGAACGCCAACCGCCGGTTCCCGGCATGCCACCCACCGGCCCCATTCGACGGACTCCTTGCCGCCCGCTGCCCTTGACCCAATCTCGATCGTAAATGCCCATGTGGTCGGTCACTCTCTCAAGTGGTGCTCAGCGGTTGCGACGGCGCTTGGACGCTCGCTTGAGCAGCCAGCGCTCCCGCAAGGTCAGACGACTCATCCCATGCCGCTGAATCTTATCGAGAATCAGATCCACTGCAGCGTTTTCCCGTGATCGACGCGGCGCTGGATCGCCGGAGTCTTCGGAGTGAATGCGCCCCACCACCCCGTCCTCGACCTCTTCAGGGTTCCACTCCGCCAGTTCAGCGCGGTCCAAGGTCTCGAGTTCTGTCTCAGTGAAGCGCATCTTCTGAAATTGACGGACACAGCAGAAGGCGCAGAAGACGGCAAGTGCGACCAGGTAGCCTGCGTAGATGCCCTCGGTGGTCAGGAGCGCCGTGACACCCAGAAGAATGGAAATCACGAATCCCACCCGACAGGTGATGGCCATCGCCCGCGTGTAGCCCAGGCGCCCCCAGAGAATCGCATGCAGAGCCCGTGCGCCATCGAGGGGAAAACTGGGGAGGCAACTGAACACGAGCACCAGTGCATTCACCCAGTGGACGATGTAGAGCGTGGTGTAGAGACTGCTGTGACTGGTCAACACGATGCCCTGAGTCAGGCCCTGGGTGGAAAGAACCGAGGGAAACACACAGGTGAAGTCGTCGGTGGCGGTATACAGAATGCTTCCCAGGAACACGAAGATCAGAACATTGACCATCGGTCCTCCCAGCGCCACCAACAAGCTGGCCTTCCAGCCCGCAGGGGCACGGGCCGCCGCCAACCCCCCCAACGGCCACATCAGGACTTCATCGGCGCCTCCCCCGATCAGTCGGGCGATGACGACGTGGCCGAGTTCGTGGAACAGAACGATCCACCAGAGGAACAGCAACGCCGCCGCGGTCCAGAAAAAGCCCAGGGGCATCGAGATTGCCGGATCTCCGCCGGCGATCAGGGCGCGAGTGAGTTCAACCACACTGAACAACAGAAAAAAGACGTGAATGCGAAATTCAGTGCGGCCGACCCGAGCCAGAGGGAGCGACCAGGACATCGGATCCTCCGAACGCGGCGCACGGCCTCCCCAGTCGGCTCCGGGGCCTTCGCCATCGGATCCGGGGGGCAGAACACCTCGGGGCGGAGAACTGAAATTCATGGGACACGCTCCGCCTCGCGAGCCAGGCAGAACAGGTGGAATGCGGCGATCGACTTGCCATCGACCAGGGCCCCGGTTCGAATCGCGGTCTTGATCTGCTCGAGTTCCATGATCACGACTTCGATCTCTTCTCCGGGCTCGAGTCTTCGATCGACACCGGTCAGTGACTCGGCAAGGAAGACGTGCATCAATTCGTCGGCAAAGCCGGGCGAGGTATAGAACCGACCAAGCCGCGTGATGGATGCGGCCGAGTACCCGGTTTCCTCCTCCAATTCCCGCAGAGCGCTCTGCTCGGGGTCTTCACCGGGCTCAAGCTTTCCCGCACAGAACTCCAAGAGCGCCTGCCCCACCGCCACCCGCTGGTTTCGAATCAGAACCAGTCGACCGTCGTCTCGCAGGGCGATGACGGTCACCGCGCCCGGATGGCGAACCACATCCTTGATCACCGGCTCGCCGCTATGATCAAAGAGCAATCGCTCGACGGCGAAGACCGGGCCTTGGTGGAGTGTGGTCACTTGCGCTGGCTGCTTCATTGAAGCCATGATAGGACCTGAATGCCCAAGCAACCCGACAACTCTCAGACTCCATCACCCCTGGTCGAAGTTCGCAACCTCTACAAAGCCTTCGACGAAAACCAGGTCCTCAACGGCATCAACGTTCAGTTCGAGGCCAGAAAGACCACGGTGGTGCTCGGCCCCTCCGGCTGCGGCAAGTCGGTCCTGCTCAAACACCTGATAGGTCTGTTGCGCCCAGACTCCGGGGAGGTCTATTTCGACGGGGCTCGCGTGGACACCATCCCCGAGAAAAAAATGACCCCCCTGCGACGACAGTTCGGATTCCTTTTCCAGATGGGGGCTCTCTTCGACTCCTTCGACGTCAGAGGAAACATCGACTTTCCCCTTCGGGAAGCGGGCCTCGAGGATGCCGCCGAGCGCGAAGACAGAATCCACGAAGTGCTTGCGATGGTTGGACTCGAGAGCACCATCGACATGATGCCGGCGGACCTTTCCGGCGGACAACGAAAGCGAATCGCCCTGGCTCGATCGATCGTGCTCAAACCACGAGTGATCCTCTACGACGAACCCACCACGGGACTGGATCCGATTCGCTCCGACGTGATCAACGAATTGATCCTCAAACTCCAGAGGGAACTTGACTCCACGAGCATCGTGGTGACCCACGACCTCACCAGCGCCTTCAAGGTCGCGGACCACATGATCCTGCTGCTGGGTGGAAAAGTCGTTCTTGAAGGACCACCCGACCTGTTTCGAGAACCAGAAGATTCTGAAGTCAGACGTTTCATGGAAGGGCGCGCCTCGGATGAGGATCTGCGCGCCATCCGCCCCCAGGCACCACGCACCGAGGTCAACACGTGAAGAGCAAACAACGGGATTTCATCATCGGCCTGGTGGTCATCGTCGCACTTGCCTCCCTCAGCATTCTGCTGCTGCAATTCGGCGAGCTCGACAGCCTGATCAATCCGACCTACCGACTCAAGGTCAAGCTCAACGCCGCGGGAACCACCCGCATCGGCAGCGGAGTGACCCTCAATGGCGTGCGAATCGGAACCGTCGACTCCGTGGACCTGGTGCAGGACCAGGAATTCCCTGTTCTGATCGGCGCTTCGGTCGATGAACGATACCCCCTCCCCCTCGGAACCACCGTGGTGGTGAGCGACGCACTGATTGGCTCCGGAGGCCGTCTGGATTTCATGCTTCCGAAAAACGCCACCGCCGACACCGAGTCCTATCCCATGGATGGCAGTGCGGTGCTGGAGGGTCGCTGGATCTCGATGGGCGAATCACTCACCAGCGGGCTCGAGGAGCAGATGCAACCGGTGATGGCGTCGCTCGATTCCTTCAACACCCTCGCCAGCGAATGGACCGGAGTCGGAGAGCGGGTCAACTGGATGCTCGATCCCGCAAATCGAGATGAAGAGGGCTCGGTGATCGCCACCATCGAGACCGTCGAGACCACCCTCGAAGAAGCTCGAGCCGCGATCGAACTGGCTCAGGACTGGCTTTCCGACGAACAACTGCGTGCCGACATCGAATCGGCAATCTGGAAGGCCAACGAGCTCTTTGAAACCGCCACCCTGGCCACCAGCAACATCAGCGACCTCGCCAGCTCTCTGGAACTCGACAGTCGACGGCTCGTGGACAGCGCGGTGCCGGTCGCCGAACAAATGAGCCAGACCCTCGAGCGCGTCAGCGGTCTGCTTGAACAGGCTTCCTCTGGAACCGGAACCATCGGCCAGCTGATGAGCAACCCCGATCTGTACCGCAGCCTCGAGGACGCCGCCCGTCGTCTGGAGACCACCCTGGCACAGCTGGAGCTTCTGCTCCAGAAGATCAAGGACGAGGGACTGGCCGTGGGCTTCTGAATCAGACGCACGATGTCGTGGATGAAGAGCGACGACCGGACATCATCCGACATGACGGCATGAAACAGGGGAACACGGCCGGTGCCATGTTCCCCTGCAAAGTCGTTGCAGGAATGATCGCCGCAGTGAATGCTTCACCGATGCGAACGTTCGATCACTGATCGACCAGCACCACCAGTTCCACGCGACGGCTCTGGGACTTGTTGCCCTTGGGCGCATGGGGACCGTAGCTTGCGTAGGAAATCTTCGAGGAGGGAATTCCCTTGGTCTGGAGGTACTCGCCCACCGAGAAGGCGCGTTCGAAACCCAGATGGTGGTTGGTCTCGTAGCGTTCTTTGGACTTCTTAATCGGATCGGTGTCGGTGAATCCGATCAATCGGATGCTCTTACCGGGGTAGTCCGCCTTCAGTTCGGAAGCGACGCGATTGAGTGAACTCTTCGCGGGGCTCTTCAGTGAATCACGACCGGAGTCGAAGAGCACGTCACTTGGAAGGTTGACGACGATCTCACCGTTTCGCATTTCGACATCGAACCCACCGATGGTGCGCGGGGTCGCGGCAAGTGGCGCTGGTTTCGAGTTGGAGGCAAGGTCTGATTCAAGCTGCTGATTGCGAAGGTTCAGCTTCTGATTTTCAGAAGTCAGAGTTCTGTTCTGGGTCTTCTGCTTGTCCAGCTCCAGGCGAAGAGTGCTGGCTTCCTCGGCCAACAACGCTTCACGGTTCTGGGAATTATTGTCACAGCCACCAAGCATGAGGAACCCGGCAGAACCGAGACACACGGCAGACATCCACAACATTCGACGATGAGTCATATCGACACGGCATCCTTTCCAGTAATCGCAGCACGAAGCTAGCGAGGCGACCGTTCAGTCGCCAACCCGCGTCTTCCTAGACGCTTGGACGCCATTTCAATCGCTGGGAGTGATTTCCGCAAGGCGGATCGTCGAAGCAGATTGAATTCCGGGCAGGAACCACTGCCCCACATCGATCACCACTGGCTTCAGAAAGACCACGACAAAGAGCGCCAGAGCAAGATGCGGACCGTAGGGCATCTCATGACCAAGCCCCTTGAGCACCTTGCCCCCCAGAGCCCCCAGCAGAACCCAGAGCAACCCGAAGAACGGCGCGATGAAAAAGGCCACCACGGGGTCGATCCATCCAAAGGCCGCCCCCATCGCGGCCAGAAGGTGCACGTCCCCCATGCCCATCGCCTCGCGGCCAAACGCCAAGGTGCCCAGAATCCGCACCACCCAGACCAGTGCACCGGCAATGAGCCACCCCCCGATCGACCCCCCCAGCAGAGCGAAAAAAGGCGCTGGATAGCCAGAAAGACCGATTCCTACAAACCACCCCAAGGTGATCCCGCACATGCAGGGGAGCAGAAACAGCACCTCAAGCCCCATTTCACGGCGTGCGAAGGGGTAGTCAGCCAGGACCGCACCTTCTTCCAGATACTGGTCGTAGTCACTGAAGCTGTAGCGAAGCAGTCCAGACTTGAGCAGAGCGACTCCCAGAAGCACTCCACCCAGTCCACCAAACGCCGCCAAGGTCCCCGCCCATTCGAAGGTTGGAATGGGAAAGAATCCATTGAGCAGAGGCGCTTCGGGCCTCAAGCCCTGGACACCCCAGAAGATCCAGCAGACGACGGTGATCCAGAATGGAATCTCAATCGGAATCAGAAAAGTGCGGGCATCGATCACCAGCATCGCGAGCAGCCCCAACAGCGCACAGCCCCAGCACACGAAGCCGGGCCAGCTGCCAGAAAAACCCTGCGCCAGCCACCAGTCACCGCCGACGGCACTCCAGTACCCCCCGGGAGTGGCCAGATACAGCAGTGCGGCCAGTCCGGCGATGAGCAGTCCGCACAGCAACTCGATGAACGGGTATTGAATCGAGATGGGAACCCGACACGCTCGGCAGCGCCCCCGCAGCAGAAGCCAGCTGAAAATTGGAAGATTCTGAAACCACTTCAGCCTCAGAGCACACCGCGGGCACCGGCTCGGCGGATTGACCACACTCATTCCCAGCGGAAGGCGGTAGATCACGACGTTGAGAAAGGATCCCGCACAGGCCCCGAAGGCAAAGAAGAAGAACAGCACCAGCCCCCACTTGAGCGATTGCCAGGTTTCCCAGTCCCCGAATTGCAGAAGGGTCAGACTCAAGGGTGTCTCTCAGGAACGATCATCGGCGTTCTCACCGGAAGGAAGATCATCCAGTCGGATCGACTCGATGCGCTGCTCGGCTTCAAAGAGGAGCGCACGACACCGTTGAATCAGCTGTTCGCCTTTCTGGTAGGCGCCCAGAGAGGCTTCCAGGCCGATGTCGCCGCCTTCGATCTGATTGATGATCTGCTCAAGCGAGGCAAGCGACTCCTCGAAGCTTGGGCCCTCGGCGTCGGGATCGGTCTGTGGCTGCTGGTCGGACATGTGCATGACTCTACTCGTCCACCGGTGAATCGTCCAAGGGCGGGGTGGATTCGAGCGAGTCCACTCGACTCCGGACCCGACCGTCCTCGAAGACCGTGGTCAGCATCGAGCCGGGAGCCAGTCCGGACACGGAGCGAACCACCTGACCGGATTCGTCCATGGTGCAGGTGAAGCCCCTGGCCAGAACCGAGTGCGGGCCAACCGCGGTCAGTCGCAACCGATCAGATTCCAAGCGGGTTCGAGCCGTGGCGATTCGATGGTGCATCGTCTCCTGCAGGCGGGTTTCCAAGGCGGCCAGTCGAGTCCGAACCGTGGCCAGGCGGGCACTGGGACGTTGCTGCTTGAGGGCGCCGTCCAGCTCCGCCACGATGGTGCGCGCACGTTGGAGCCGAACCTGCATGGCACGCTGCAACTCGCGCGGAACACGTGCCATTCGTTCGGCGGCGATTTCTGCGCGTCGGCGAAGGGCGGAGCGAAGGCGATCCTGCTGGTAGTCGACCTGAGCCACCAACTCCGAACGATCCGGAATCAGGTGCATCGCAGCCTGGGTCGGAGTCGAGGAGCGGTGATCCGCAATCAGCTCGATCACCGAGGTATCGACTTCATGACCGATGGCGGCCACCAGTGGAGTCCGGCAGCGGAAGGCGGCATCCGCGACCACCCGTTCGTTGAACGCCCAGAGGTCCTCACGGGAGCCACCGCCTCGGGTCACGAGAATCGCATCGATTCCCAGAGGCGTGGCCGCGCGGTCCAGGCGTTGGATTGCCTCAGCGACCTGGGCCGCGGCCTCCTCTCCCTGCACCCGAACGTCGACGACGAGCAGTTCCACCGAGGGCAGTCGAGTCGCCGCAGTTCGGCGAACATCCTCGATCGCCGCCCCGGTGGCGGAAGTGACGACCGCAATCCGGCGGGGGAACGCGGGCAGCGGTTGCTTCCGGTCAACTTCGAAATACCCCAGCTCGCGAAGTTCGAGGCAGAGTGCCTGGAACTGTTCCTCCAGGGTCCCGACTCCCTGCTTTCGCATGGCGGTGGCATAGAACTGGGTCCGACCACCCGGCACCCAGTGAGAGACGCGACCGGTGATGACGACCTCATCACCATCTCGCGGGTCCAGGCGGACTTTTCCGGCATCAGAACGCCACATCACCGCGGAAACCACCGACGTGGCATCCTTGAGGGCGAAGTACCAGTGGCCCTGTTTGCGCAAATTACTGAGTTCCCCCACCAGCTCGATCGGACCCCGGAGACCTCGTTCCAGCAGATCCTTGATCCGGGTGTTCAGCGCCGAAGGCGTGATCGGCTCTTCACTGGGCGCTGGCTCCGCGGGCGGGTCCCCGGGCTGATTGAACAGGCCGCCGAGGGCGTCATCTGGATTGAATGATCTTCTTGCCACGTGGATACGATACGTTGCGCACCGTGAGCAGTCTCGATTCCATCCTCCTCAACACCCCACTTCACTCGATTCCAGGGATCGGGGATCGTTCCATTGGCCACTATGAGCGCCTGGGCCTCCGCAACGCAGGGGATCTTCTGAAGCACCTCCCGCTTCGCTACGAACAGGAACTGGCCGAACAGACGATCGAGCAGGCCCACGAAGCGGTCTCCAACGGCGAAGACGCCCACCTCGCCCTCCGGGGAACGATCGAAGCCTTGCGCCATGCCAGGGGCCGACGTCCCCGCCTCGAGGCCACACTGGAGGATGCCACCTCGTCCGCCCGATTGGTCTGGTTCAACGCCGGATGGATCACGGGAAAACTGCATCCGGGAATGGAAGTGGTCGTGACCGGACGAGGCAGCCTCTACAAGGGGCACCTGCAGATGACCAACCCCCGGTTCACGCTGTTGCACGACTCCGAACCTGACCCCGAAGCTCGAGACGCCGCACTGCGTCCGATCTACCCCGGAAGCGAAGACCTCTCCTCGGCGCGCATCGAACGGGTACTCAAGCCGATTCTCGAACCACTCTGCCGACAGATCGAAGACCCCCTCGACCAGCACTACCGCACCAGCCGCACCTTGATTCCACTCGCCGACGCGTACCGATGGATCCATGCCCCCGACACCATGGAACAGTGGCAGCGCGCTCGCAATCGACTGGCTTTCGACGAACTGCTGCTGATGCAGCTGGCGGTGATGATGCGACGACACCAGCTTCGAGATCGGCTGCGCGCACCGGCGCTGAGGTGGGACGATTCTCTCGACGCCCGGATCCGGGAACGCTTTCCATTCGCCCTCACCGCAGCACAATCCCGGGTTATCCGGGAGATCGCTTCGGACCTCTCGCGACCGGCACCGATGAACCGATTGCTTCAGGGAGATGTCGGGGCCGGAAAGACCGCGGTGGCGCTCTACGGGATGCTTGCCGCGGTCGCCAGCGGACACCAGGCGACGCTGATGGCCCCCACCGAGATCCTCGCCGAACAGCACCTGGCGTCGATTCGACACATGCTCACCGGCAGCGACGTCACGATCGAACTGCTCACCGGAACCCTGAGCGAACGCGAACGAGCCGGCCGCCTGGAACGCATCGCCAACGGGGAGATCGATATCGTCATCGGCACCCACGCCCTGCTGACCCAATCGGTCTCCTTCAAGAGTCTGGCGCTCGCGGTGATCGATGAGCAGCATCGCTTCGGGGTCACCCAGCGTGCCGCACTGCGTGGCAAGGGCGAGGAACCCGGAAGCGTGCCGCATGTGCTGGTCATGACCGCGACGCCCATTCCTCGAACGCTCTCGCTCACCCTCTTCGGTGACCTTGATGTCTCGGTGATCGATGAACGACTGCCCGGACGGACCCCACCGATCACCCGCGTGGTCGGTCCCGGCAAACGCCCCGACGTCTACGGATACGTTGCGGAACGACTTCGACTGGGCGAGCAAGCGTATGTCGTGGTGCCCGCCATCGATGAATCCGACCTCGGCCTCGCTGACGTCAACTCTCATTTGAAATTTCTCACCCAGGGCCCCCTGGCCGGATGCACTCTGGAAGCGATGCACGGCCGCCTGGATCCGGAGACCAGGGACGGTGTGATGAACCGCTTTCGCTCGGGAGCGACCCAGTGCCTGGTGGCCACCGTGGTGATCGAGGTCGGGGTCGATGTGCCCAATGCGACACTCATGGTGGTCGAACACGCGGAGCGCTTCGGACTGGCTCAGCTGCATCAATTGCGCGGGCGCATCGGTCGTGGAACGCAGCGTTCGGTCTGTGCGCTGATCGGGGAACCGCGGACCACGGACGCTGAACGAAGACTCGAAGCGATCGGCTCGACGACCGACGGATTCCTGATCTCGGAACTCGACCTTGAGATCAGAGGACCCGGGGAGCTCTTTGGAGCGCGACAGTCGGGAATGCCGCCACTGAAGATCGCGGACCTGATGCGGGATGCTGAGCTGCTCAATGCCGCCCGATCCGACGCCCGGGCGTGGATCGAGCGATCCCCTGAACTCGGTGCCCCCGATGAACAGCTGCTGCGAAACAAGGTCCTGGCACTCTACGGAGACGCCCTCGGCCTCGGCGACGTCGGCTAAGCTGTCCTCATGAGCAGCAACTCCGATGTGGCCGCCCGATTCCACGAGGCCGCCGCCATTCTCGAGATCACCGGCGCCAATGCCTTTCGCATCAACGCCGTGGTTCGTGTCGCCCGTCTGCTCGAGGAGCTTCCCGACGAGCTGAATGAAAAGACCGCGACGCCAGCACAACTGGTCAAACTCGATGGAATAGGAAAATCCAGTGCGGAGAAGATCGCGGAGTTCGTCCAGACCGGAACCATCTCGGAATTCGACGCATTGCGGGAAGGAATTCCCAGTGGGTTGATCGACGTCCTTGCATTGCCCGGTTTGGGACCGAAATCCGTGAAGACCCTGTGGGAGCAAGGCGGAGTCACCGACGTGGCCACCTTGGAAGCAAAGATCGAATCGGGCGAGCTCGAATCGATCCCGCGCATGGGGAAGAAGACTCTGGCCAACATCAAGGATGCAATCGAGTTCTCACGGCGAAGCGCGGGACGCATTCGACTGGGCCAGGCGCTGCCCCTGGCCGAAGCGATTGTTGGCCGACTTTCCAATGCCAGCGGAGTCACTCGAATCGCCTTTGCCGGAAGCCTCCGTCGCGGGCGAGAGACGATCGGAGACATCGACGTGCTGGTCGCTTCACGAGACTCAGAAGCACCTACGAACGCACTGACGTCCGTACCGGGCGTCGAGAAGATCCTGCTTTCGGGGCAGACCAAGACCAGCGTCCGACTGGACAGCGGCATTCAGGTCGATCTGCGCGTGGTGCCTGAGGAACAGTTCGGCGCCGCGCTGCTCTACTTCACCGGCAGCAAGGAACACAACGTGTTGCTGCGCGAACGAGCGATCGAACAATCGATGCGCCTGAACGAATACGGACTCTTTCCCGACGACGGCGATCCGGATCCGCCCCAGAACCGCGGAATCGCGCCCCTTGCCGCCGCCACCGAGCAATCGATCTACGAAGCGCTCGGCATGCAGATGATTCCGCCGGAATTGCGCGAAGGCCGCACGCCAGTCGACGGGGCGGTCCAGCAGGAGCTGGTGACCCTGGATGCGATCAAGGCCGAACTCCACGCCCACACCACCGAGAGTGACGGAGTCATGAGCCTTGATGAACTGATCGAACAGGCGCGCAAGCGGGGCTTCCACACCCTGGCAGTGACCGACCACTCCAAGTCCAGCGTTCAGGCCAACGGGCTGTCCGTCGAACGCCTGCTCGCCCACATCCTGAACATCCGCGCCGCCAATGCACAACACTCCGACATCACAGTGCTCGCCGGCAGCGAGGTCGACATCATGGCCGACGGCTCCCTGGACTACGACGACGACATTCTGAACCAGCTCGACTGGGTCATCGCCAGCCCGCACTCGAGCCTTCGACAGGACACCCCCACCGCCACCAAGCGACTCCTCAAGGCGATCGAACACCCTCTGGTGCACGTGATCGGCCATCCGACCGGACGAATCATCAACGAACGCGAAGGCCTTGCTCCGGACATGTCGGAACTGTGTGCCGCCGCCCGGGAACACCGGACCGGCCTGGAACTCAATGCCAACCCTGCTCGCCTGGACCTGAGAGACAGCCACGTGCGCCTCGCGATGGAGACCGGAGCCCTGGTTCCGATCGACACCGACGCCCACCACCCGGGTGACTTCGATCTGCTGAAATACGGGATCTTCACCGGACGACGTGGCGGACTCACCCGGTCATCCTGCCCCAACTGCTGGGAACACGACCCGCTGCATGATTGGATCCGATCGAAGCGCGACCGCACAAGGTGACGAAGCCATGCTGCCCGACGAACAGTACCTCATTCGAGAGCGAATCCTGAAGATCCTGGGCGCAGCGTTCCATATCTACTCCCACAACGGAAACCTGGTCGGCTACTGCAAGCAAAAGCCCTTTCGAATCAAGGAAGACCTCCGGATTTACCGCAGCGAAACCTGCAGCCACGAGATGATGCTGATCAAGGCGCGCAACATCGTCGATTTCGGCGCGACCTATGAGGTGACTCTTCCGGACGGAACCCTGCTGGGCTGCTTCCGACGCAAGGGGTTCACCTCGAGCTTCATGCGCGCGCACTGGATGGTGACTGATGAACACGAGCGCGAGGTCGGGCAACTTCTCGAGCACGGGGGAACACTCACCGTACTGCGCCGTTTCCTGGGCCCGCTGTGCCTGCTGTTTCCCGAGACCGTGGTTCTTTCACGAACCGACGACGACACCGAGATTGCACGATTCCGAACCACGCGCAACCTGTTCACCAAGTCGATCGGCATCTCGATTCTTCAGGACCACCCACAGCTGGACGAACTGCTCATCCTGGCCGCGGGCTGCCTGCTGTGCGCCTTTGAAAAGCGCGATCGAAGCTGATTTCGGGCCGATCAGAACCCGATCGAATCCTTCTGACCCTGCTTGGTGACGTCGGCGAGCTTCGTCCACACTTCAAGGCCGGTGTTGGGGTCGGTGAGCGTCAATCGGAAGGTGAANGTCGACTGACGGGTCGAACCGGAATTGCGCATCAACTGAGTGATCTTGCCACTCAATGTGTAATCCGGTTCAACATCGGGCTGGGTGCCGGACTCGAAGGAGCGTCGCTTCAACTCCTCGAGCGCGGCGGGGTCCTCGGTGTACTTCCCGTAGGCCGTGATCACCTGCGCCTGACCGGAGTTCACCAGTTGCTCGCGCATTCGGTAGGTGAGTTCTCCCACATCGAACTGCGAACTGGTGTCGTTCACGATCGGATTGATCAGCAGTCGGGCGGGCTGGGTGGGTGAACGCTTGAGCACGCCGGTGGCGATCATCGATTGCAGCAGTTCGCTGGAGGCCATCTGGATGTCCTGGATGTCCACCTGCCCCACGCTGACCACCGACTGAGTTCCGCCGGTCTCGATGTACTTGGCTCCACTCTTGCAGCCGCTGAATGCGGCGATTGAAAGGCCGAGGGTGGTGATGAAGAGTCCGTTGATGCAATTCATGGAAGGTTTCCTTCGATGTGGGAGGTGCGTCGTCAGTTGCTGCGACGAGTCTGCAGCTGGAAGGTCTCACAGGTGTCGTTGGGAGCCACGGAGGAGATCATCGCGGTACCGCCCGAGGGGATGGTGGCCGTCTGCCACGTGGAGCCGGAGTCGATCAACATGCCATCGGCATCCATCCACTCGAATCGATAGGCGAACCGACGGTAGCTGAAGCCATCGTTGGCCACCGTGACCTGCACCTGGTAGGGCCCGCCCTTGGTACGGGCAAACCGCACCGCCTCGGCCTTGAGAAAAAGACTGGTGAGTGCGTCGTTGATCTGGGATTCGAAGGCGGTCTTCCCTGCCGCGTCACCTGCGGTGGCACGGTAGGTGTTGACCGATCCGCACCCGGCGATGACAAGGGTGGGCAACGCGATGGCGATCATGAGTAGTCGTTTCATCCGGACAAGCTCCTTTCGCTTGTGGTGGTTGGATCAGCGGGAGGCTCGGAATCGTTGGAAGGTGCCTGCTCGAGACCGGGACCCGGATCCAGACGCATGGACTGTACCCGGGCGGTCGGCGCCGTGGCGGCAGGCAGAACCGCCACCACCAGATTGTCGCCTTCGGGGACCACGCGAACGCTTCCAAGCACTCGCCCCCCGGTGGTGCGCAGCTCAAGGGTCCCCGAGGCGGGGGTGGCCATCCGGGCGGCGTAGATGTATCGAGGCAAGGTGCGCCAGGTACGCAGGTCCGCCGAAGTGGTCACGGCCTGGTAGATGATGCCCGCAAGGTTGACGAGACCACCGGAATCGCCTGCAGCCTGAGACGCGGCCCAGGTGCCCGCGGTCTTGATGGCGGCACTGATGATCTCCTGCATCACGATGACCGGCAGTCGCTTTTCGTAATCCGCAGCGACCATGGCATCGATGTCGGCCAGCTGAACCCCCTGCACCACGTCCTCACCGGAATGAATGCTCAGCTCGGTGAGTGCACCATCCATCGGCTTGAGGACCGGAAAGGCGGCCGCGACGTAATTCACGTTGCCCACTGGAATCGGAATGTCCAGACGAAACTGCTCGAGGCGCGGCGCCAGACCACTCATGAACACCACCCAGGTGGTCGGACTGAATTGACGACGTTGAATCGCTTCGAGGTCAGGATCCACCAGAGGGCGCGCATCCGGATTCATTGCGACGACCTGTCGCAGATCAAACCGGGCGTTTCCAACGTCACCGTCGTCGGTGGCGTTGGAAATCAGATAGATGCCACGCAACCAACTGGTGAAGGGGTTCTGCCAGTCGGCGTAGGCTTCGAGGTTCCCAAGACCCGAATAGGCCTTCTCCAGAACCGGGGGCACTTTCAACTTGCCCTCCGGAATCCCCGATGAATCGGCCTTGCGGGAGAGTGCCTTCTCGGATTGAGCGATCTGCTTGGCCGCCTTCTCCACCGCGTCCTGCTGCCAGTCACGGGCTCGATTTAATTCGATGCGAGCGTCGTCGTACTGGCCAAGGTCCAGGCGATTGATCGCCTGAAGCGTACTGAGCATGATCCGCTCAGTCACCGTTCCTCGATATTCAGCAAGAGTCTGATTGACCAGAGTGGTGGTGATTGCCTCGGTCACCCGAGCCTCGGGCTTGGTGTCCAGGTACGGGCGGACGATCTCGAAGGCTGAAGCATAAAATTCCGCACTGGCGCTCGAGTCTCCGGCAATCTGCGCGGTCCGGCCCGCTTCCAGCAGAAAGATCACGCGACTGATTTCTCCGGAACCGTTGGCCGTGACCGCTGCCGCCGCGGTCGAGGCAGCCTCAGCGTATTGACCGGCCAGTTCATGACCGACGACCTCCGCCGATGCCTTGCGATAGTCGGTCTGACAACCCGCCGTACACCCAACGGCAAACAGACCGGTGATCAGGATGCGCCAGAGCGGCAGACGACCCATCAGGCATTCACTCCCCGAGCAGCTGAGCCCAGATACTTTGTCCGCCAATGTTGAGATTACGGACCTCGGAGGTATCGATGTTGATGCTGCTGCTGCGCAGGAAGTCTGCAAACGCCCGAACCGAGATCAACTGCGACTCTCGAAGTACCTCGCCGTCCTTGAGTTCTTCCAGAATTGCGATGTTCTGCTCCCAGTCACGGCGCCCTTCATCGGACAGCTTCATCGAGAAAGTCAGTTGCTGGGGTGCGCCGCTGCGGATGTTGACCACTTGTTCCAACGGAGAGAAAAGTGGATGTTCGATCTTGAGGCGATGAACCCCGGGACGCATCCCCAGGGATCCCGGGGCACTGCCGGACATGACTCCGTCCACGTAGACGCGAGCACCGACCAACGAGAGCGGCAGTCGTGCGGACCCCACCGTGAAGCGATCGTCTCCCTCGGCGACGACGTTGGGCACTTCGAGCCCACTGGCCACCAGTGAAATCGCGACTTCCGTCTCACCCACGGCAACGTCCGTCGCGGGGGGTGCCAACTGCTTGATCGCGACCGCGACCTTGCGACAGATGTTCTGGGAAGCCTCTTGCAGCAGGTCGTCGATCGGATCCACTTCCTGGGTGAGTTCGGAGGTGCGCCGCAGAGACTTGGTGGCATCCACCGAACCTCCGTAGAGCGAGCGCCCGCTCAGACCATCCACCACTCGCAGGGCGACTCCCATGGTGTAGGTCCGTATGTTGGACTTGACGCCGAGCTGCGGATCGTTGAAGGCGCGATTGGAGATGGTGTAGTTCGTGATGGAAGCCACGATGATGGCGTCGGCGCCCAGAAGTTCCGCCAGACGGGTGGCTGACGCCTGGTCGGAAAGCGCCTCCTCGACCACTCGCGATTGGGATTCGGGGTCACCGGTGTTGGCGCTGTCACCCGCAAAGCGAGCCACGCCGTTGACCACGTCGGCACGGGAAATGGTCGAAATCCCCTGCCCGCTCAGACAGGCAGCGACATCCTCCTCAAGTATCCCGGTGCTGTTGGCGGGTACCTGGTCTGCTTGGAGCTTGGTGAAGATCGCAAAGGTCCGGGACGGAGCGGCCGGGGAGTCCTCCAGGACCGTCTTGGAGGATTCAGTGGTCGAATCTGCGCCGTTCGAGGCGGCTGCGGTGGCTGCGGTGGCGGTGGTGGCAGCGGGTGCCGTGCTTGACGGTGCGGCGCTGGAAGCCGAAGACCCATCCGAACCGGTGGCGGTTGCCCCGGGATCAATTCCGGCAGGCAGCCCCTGGGGTCGCTCGCGCATGATCGCGCCCTTGGTGATTCCGTTGTCGACAATTGCCTGCGCCTTGGAAAAGCGATCGCCAGCGTCCGTGACCCGAGCCCAACCGACAGTCACTTCCTCACTGCCAAGCGTCGCTCCGGTGTCCGGATCAACCAGGGCGTCACCGGCATGCATCACTTCCCAGATCTGCCCGGGCGCGACCCCCGCACTGGCGGTGCGGTTGAAGGTCACCTGACCGAAGCTGTAGGCAAGGACCTTGGCCGGAAAGATCGCGCCGGTGATCGAAGCCGCGGATTCCGAGGCCAGTGAGGAGGCTACGGTCGCCAGGACCGCCTGCGTGGGACTCCCGGAACGCTCAACTCCCGGAATAATCTCCGCCAGCTGATTGCGATCGATTTTCAGAGGAGCGGAAGTCATCATTCGACCGCTGGTGGTGTCGTACACCTGCACCACACCCGAAAGCTGAATCGCTCGCCGTTCGGCCTGAGTGGGACCCAGTTGCTTCTGCAGGGTCGTTCGATCGGTGATGTCCTGAAAGCCGTCCACGGTCAAGATCGCAACGTACTTGGCGCCGGCGAGCTGGAGGCTCTTGGCGGTGTTGGGATCAAGCTGATTGACCAGTCCACTGTCCGCGAGGTCCTGCTCCTTCAGAATCGTCTTGAGGTCCCCCCGAGCGACCACGTCGAATTTCTGGCTGCGCTGGAGTTCTGATTCCAGCTGACCCTCCGCACCTTGGATGATCTGATCGAGTGCGTTGAGGGTTCCGGCCGCCTGAGCGGCATTTCGAACCGCGGGAGTGGCCTCGAATCCACGGATCGCCACCGTAGCCTTCTGACCCAGGGCGCTGCTGGCCGTGATTCCCGCGAGTATGAAACCGAGGCAGGCTCCAAGCAAGGGTGTTCGCATCGTGGACATTGGGATGTCACTCCTGTCTTTTCGATTCCAGAGGGTAGTATCTGCAGTCTCCAGGGATGGCTCAAACGTCCTTCATCACCTTGCCCGGATCACACACAGATGTTCGAAACGCTCACTGATCGCCTCAACCATACCTTCAAGCAGCTCGCCGGTCGCGGTCGGATCTCAGAAGACAACGTCCGGGACGCGATGCGCGAAGTCCGGCGAAGCCTTCTTGAAGCGGATGTGAACCTCGAAGTCGTGACCGAATTCTGCGAAGAAGTCACCCAGGAAGCCCTGGGCACGGAAGTCCTCAAGAGCCTGAAGCCCCAGGAACAGATGGTTGGAATCGTCCACAGCAAGCTTGTGGAGCTGATGGGCCCCGTCGACTCGCATTTGATGATGGTTGATCCCGGCCCAACGGTCGTCATGCTCTGCGGACTTCAGGGAACGGGCAAGACGACCACCTGCGGAAAACTCGCGGCGTGGCTCAAGAAACGCGGCCGACGCGTGCTCGTCGCCGCGGCCGACCTCCAACGTCCCGCTGCGGTGGAGCAGCTGCGCCAGGTCATCGAGGAATCGGTGAGCGAGGCACCCGGAGACGGGGCGGTGGCCTTTCACGGCGAGCCAGAAAAGTGTGCCGAATACGGACAAGCCACCGGCGTAGCGGTCGGGGTCTGCCAGCGTGCCTACAAGCTCGCGAAAGCCGAACGCTACGACGTATTGATTCTCGATACCGCTGGTCGACTCCACGTCGACCAGGACCTGATGCAGGAACTGACGGCGATCGACCATGCCGTCCAGCCACACCAACGCTTCCTGGTGGTGGATGCCATGACCGGCCAGGACGCCGTGTCCTCGGCGCGCGAGTTCAACGAACGACTTGCCGTCGACGGAGTGATCCTGACCAAGTTTGATTCAGACACCCGTGGCGGCGCCGCCCTCAGCGTGAAAAAAGTCACCGGAGCCCCGATCAAATTCGTGGGAGTCGGAGAAAAGATCACCGCGCTCGAGGAATTCCATCCGGAACGGATGGCGGGTCGAATCCTCGGCATGGGCGACGTGGTCAGCCTGGTGGAAAAGGCCCACGAGGAGGTCGAGGAAGAGGAAGCCGAACAACTGGCCGAGAAGATGGCCAAGGGCCAGCTCACCCTCAATGACTTCACCAAGCAGTTGCGGATGATGCGCCGAATGGGCCCGCTCAAGCAGCTCATGGGCATGCTCCCGGGCGTGGGTGGTGCGCTGAAGAACATGGACGTGGACGACAAGCAACTCGACCGACTCGAAGGCATCGTCAATTCCATGACCGCCAAGGAGCGCGAGGACACCGCCCTGCTCAGCAAGAGTCGGACCAAGCGAATCGCCAACGGTGCCGGCGTTCCCGCCACCGAGGTCAACCGACTCGTCAAGCAGTTTGGCGCCATGCAGAAGGTGACCAAGCAGATGGCAGGGCTCGGTGCGATGGGCAAGATGAAGGCCATGCGCCAGATGCAGGAAGCGGGAGCGGGCGGCATGATGCCCGGCGGTGGGATGCCCGGTCTGGGCTCCCGAGGCTCGACCAAGACCAAGAGCGTGAAATCAGGATTCAAGCGACGCAAGAGACGCTAGTCACCGAGACCCCGGACGGAATCACTCCTCGATCGGCAGTGGGTCATCCACCCGACCGTCGATCCAGTCGCGAATACGTGGCATGAAGATCTCACGTATCAGTATCTTGATGCACGCCGCCACGGGAATCGCGATCAGCATGCCGTAGAGTCCGGCGAGCGAACCACCCGCGAGAATCGCCACCACGATCGAGACTGGATCAAGGTTGGTTGCCTTGCCCGCGATCAATGGAGTGAGTGCGTAGTCGTCACTGAACTGGCAGATCATGTAGACCACACCAGGCCAGAGGATGACCCCCCACCAGGCCATCTGTTCGGACGCTGGCAGAGAGAACTGGTCGGCAGCCATCAGACCGATCGAGAGCGGAAGACCGATTCCGCCAAGGTAGGGGATCAGCGAGAAGGCACCGATCAGGATCCCCAACGGAATGGCATACGGCACTCCGACAATCGTCCACCCCACGGCATACATGATCGAAAGAATGACCGCGATCACGATGCGGCCGCGGACAAATCCACTGACCGCCTGGTCCATTTCACCCAGCAGGTGCAGGGTGTGTTCGCGGTGGGACTTGAGGATCATTCCACTGCCGAAATTGGTCATCTTCGGCCAGATGATCGTGAAGTAGAAGAAGTAGAACGGTATGAGGAACACCAGAATTCCCAATTGGAGGATATCCAGCGCAAACGACCAGACCCGCTTGGCTCCATTGCCCAGCAAGCCCATGACCTCAATACGCTGTCCATTTCCGGAGTCGCTGCCCAGGCGCTCACTGATCTGCTGGTCGACCATCGCGCGCAACTTGGCCTCATCCAGATCAAATTCCGTGGATGGTGTTTTCGACGCAGCCACCTCAGGTGGTGGATCGCTTGCTGCGGATTCCGAGGCGGCGGTGGCCGCCTTGGAAGCCCCAGAATCATCAGAAGACTTCGCCGTGCCTTCTTTCTTGTCCGAAGATTCCGCCACAGGGTCCGACGGGTCACTGATACCGATCAGATTCTGAGCGCGGTCGACAAACTCCTCTATCTGAGGCTGAATCGAATCGGGCGCCAGATCCACCACATGATTGATGGCGGTGTCGTACTTGCCCATTCGAACCGCATCGACAAACGAGAGGGTTTGGCCGATTGCGAGCGGAATCGTCAGCACCGCCACCAGAAGCACCGCCACCCCACCAAACCCCAGTATCGCCGCGGCCGATACCGCACGGGGAAACCTCAGTCGCCGCTCAAGCAGTGAGACGACCGGAGCAAAGAGGTAGGCCAGAAGCAGTGCAACCAGCAAGGGGACGGTGACGGCCCGCATCTGGTAGCCCAGCCAGAAAAGCAGCAGCAAGAGACAAATCCAGGCCAGATCACGGAACGGCTGGATCTGCCAAAGGTGACGATCGGCCAGTTCATGGATGTCCGAGACCTGCTTCTGCGGTTTCATGTGCTCTCATCGCTCAGGCTGGCGAACACTCAACCGTCCTGGAATCCAACCTGAAGACCACCCTGACCCAGAGCTTCAACCAGGTCGTAGACCCCACGGAAATCCGCGAGGGAATCATCATCGGTCTTGGAAAGAGTGCCTTCATTCACGAGAACAAAGACGATCCGGCCGAAATCCTCGGTCCGGTGGATCTGCCAGTGACGAAGTACCGCGGGGGCCATCAGCCCCCAGCGCTCGATCGCGAAATCCCGAAGCCCGATGCACAGTTCCTGCCCCTTCATGTGTCGCGGGGCGGTGCCCAGCTGATCACGCTCGGCTTCAAGCCGACACTCGGTGTACCCCAGGCCTTCGCGCACGAACTCATAGGCCTCCGATGGATACGGAAGACTGGAGCGCTCAAGGTGGGATTCAAAGTCGTGCTGGGTGGTTTCCATGGCTGTCCACTCAGAAAGAAGGAGGTGGGGTCGGACGTTCGACTGGAGCATTGTACGCCGAGTCGGGCCCCTCATGCTCGTTTCTCTCATCGGCAGATGCAAATGAAATTCACCAATCACCCGCTGGAGGGGTCCGAAAATCACCCAGGCCCCCTCAGGATGACTTGAAGAGGTCGACCAGAGGGCGGGTCAGATCCAGATGACCCTGGCCTTGCGGACTGAGGGGAATTGCGGGAAGAGCCTTTTTGACGCCAGGGACGAGGAGGACCTGGTCGTCGGCGATGCCAAGCCCACGCGCTCCATGCAGGGTCACCATCGGCAGCCAATCAGCCAGCGACACCCCCTCCTCATGCTGGAGGCAGGCGACCTCATCCAGCACGGACAACCGTTCGGCGGCAGGGCCGGTCGCAGGAAGACACGGTCTCCCATCGGTTCCCAAGGCGACGGGCACACCCGCTGCAAGCATGTGTCGCCACTCATGGCCCGTGGCTTCGCCATGAGGATGACCGAAGTAACGATAGGCTCGGGGACAGTAGACCACGGTGGCACCGCACGCCTGCAACTGGGCGATGTGGTGGGGCTGGGCGTAGTTGGCGTGCGCGACCAGAGCTTCCTGAGCGGGCAGCAGCGACGGGTAGAGATCAAGGGGATGACCTCCGGGCACTGGCACATCTGCCAGGTCGTACCCCATTTGCTCAAGCCGACCCGCAAAGGCCCCCCCACCATCCATGCACCATTGAAGCTCTTCCGGTGACTCTGCAAGGTGGGTCGCGACCGGCAGACCGCTGGCCTGCGCCGCCCGGTAGACCTCAGGGCCCGCCGAATACGGCGCATGCGGAGAAAGCCCTGGACGAAGCCCAGGCGCGGCGGCGTCTCTGGCCGCGCGGGACTGAACCAGTTCGATCGCCTCCAGGGCATGCTCTGCCCGGGATCCGTGGCCAAAGAGCTCGATGAACCCCACGCCCTCGAGTGGAGAGTCGATCAAGGCGTCCAATGCGCGGGCTGAACCGCAGATGTCTCCCACGTAGGGGCATCCACCCGCCAGGGACGCCGCCGCCCCCCGCTGAACGGCCTCTTCGACTCGCCCAGGGGCCTGCTGGGCGGCTCGGTGCTGGATGATGGCCGCGAGCCAGGCATCAAAATCAAGCTCCTGCGGCAATGGATCGAGGTCGGTGAGATCCAGATGCACGTGCGCATTGACCAGCGGGGGCGTGATGAGGTACCCGGACCAATCCTCCACCACCACGTCAGGAGCCACCTGACCCACCAACTCGGGCGAACCCGCCGCAACCACCGAGTGCCCGTGCAACAGGACCACCCCGGGGGCGTGGACCGAATGAGCGTCAGCAACGATGGAGGCTTGAATGAGGCGGCGTTGATTTGAATTCACGGGGATACCCTGTGCATCATGACGGTTGGACACATGAACCCTCCACTTGAGCGTACACTCTTAGCCGAACCCACGCGGATGCCTGATCGGTGAAGGCACGCGGGTTTGGATGAATACCACTTCTTCGAGCAGGAGCTCACGGATGCGAAACACCCTCCTGACTATCGTCGGAACCACCTTTGCCGCTTCATTCATCACTGGCTGCGTCCCGCAGCAGAAGTACGATGAACTCAACACCGCCTACCGGACCAAGGAACAGCAGACGATCAAGCTGCAGGAGGAACTCAAC
>NHEC01000089.1 GCA_002171655.1 Planctomycetes bacterium TMED75 | reverse complement strand
GACCTGAATGATGACGGTCGATACCCAGATCACCGCCACCAACAGGGCGCCGACAATCGCCCAGACATCGAAGGGCGCAAGCACCCAGAGCAGTCCCACAGTCACCAGTTCGATCAGCATGAGGGGAGCCACCACCCAGGTGATCCGATTCATGTGTTCCTTCTGGTAGTCGACCTGGCTCTCTTCGCCCACCAGTTCGAACAGGGGGTAGTGCACCAGCTGGATCGTCCAGATGAGGCCGACGAGGGGAAGCGTCGAGGCGAGTTGTGCAATCAGCAGAGCCGATTCGAATGCATTCATCGCTCACTCTCGACTGGCGCCTGCTGGTGGTGTGCTTTCCAGGCGGCGATCAGCAAGCCCGCAAAGGGAATCCACCAGATGAGGTCATTGAAGATGATCATGATTCCAAAAGACCAGGGAATGTCTCCGGCCAGTGCAGTCTGCAGGAATCCGATCGGGCCAAAGATCTTTCCCAGCATGCCCACCAGCACGATCGGCCAGTGCCGAAGCGGCGCACGGCTGGCCGCGAGGTAACCAATCCCGTAGACCCCCACGATCATCCCCACGCACTGCCATAGAAAGGGGTAGCGGGGCTCGTCCATGCCGAGGCCGTTGAATGCCATCTCCGGAAACAGGACCGCCCAAGCGCCGAACAGGAGGTTGTAGACACCCGCAGCAACCAGAACAGCTGGCATCCATCGCGGGACCGAGTGTGCACCCTGGTCGGCTCGCATCTTCAGACCGCCCCCGCTCTGGTGGCACCTAGGCCTCCATCGATGCCGAGTACCTGTCCAGTGATCCAGTCACTCTGTTGCCCCAGCAGGAAATTGATCGCCGCCGCCACGTCACCGGGAACGCCGATTCGGCCGAGCGGGTGCATCTTTCGTGAGTGTTCCAGGGTTCGTTCAGAACTTGTGATTCGGGACGCCAACGGCGTGTCGACCAAGCCTGGGGCCACCACGTTGAACCGCAGCCCACGGCCGGCGTAGGTTGCCGCGGCGCTTCGGGCGAGTCCTTCGATTCCTGATTTCGCCGCGGCGATCGCTTCATGGTTGGGCAGTCCGGTCCCGGCGGCCACCGTCGACACCAAGACCACACTGCCACCTTCCTTCATGTGACGACCGGCTGCTCGCACGGTGGCGAACGCAGTGGTGAGGTTGGTGGCGATGGTTTCGTCCCATTCTTCCTCCGAGACCAGATGGGCTGGCTTGAGCAGAATCGAACCGGCGAGATTCACCAGCCCCGTCACCGTTCCGTGTTTCGCACTCGCTTCTTCCAGCAGGCGGTCGACCGCTGAGATCTCCCGGGCATCGCACTCCACACTTTCCGCGGTAATTCCTTCGTGCGACGAGGGGTTGCGACTCGCCACGACCACGGTCCGGTCAGTTCCAAGTCGCTCGATGAGCGCCTTTCCCACGCCCCCGGCACCGCCAATTACGATCACACATCCATCATCTTGAGGCATTGCTCTTGCTCCTGTTTGCAACTCTTGAAGGCCGCTCTGAGTCTTGGTTGGAGAGGCGCTGCTCCCCAGGACGAATAGTAGGCAGCTTCCATCGTTTCCGCTGTTCGGGTTCGCATTTGTCTCGGAACAGGTCCCACCACCTCCACTTTTGGCCGTTCACGCTGCGACCAGTCACCGATTGAGTACAGTAGTCGGCAGGAAGGCTGTTCAGTGACTACTCCAGATTCCACCAAGATCGCCCGGCTCGTTCTGGAATACCAGAATCGGGCTCCAGAGGAGCAAGCCTCATTTCTCGAAGAGGTCTGTGGCAACGATCCGGCTTTCAGGCGTGAGCTCGAGCGGGCGATTCAAAACGCGCCACCTCCGCAATCGGGTGCTTCTGGAGTGGACCCTGAGGCGACTCTGGATCTTCCCGAGCCAGCCGATGCCGAGGCCACCATCGATCTTCCTGCTTCCGGATCGGGTGCGGTTGATCCAGACGCCACGCTCGATCTTCCCGACCATGTCGATTCCGAAGCAACCCTCGATTTCGAGGAAGACTCCGCTGCAAAGGCTTCCAGCGGTGCGAGTGCTTCAGCGGACAAGAAGAAAGTCGATTCGCTTCCGGAACAGATCGGTGACTTTCGAATCATCGGCTTGCTCGGTGAGGGGGGTATGGGTGCGGTCTACCTCGCCGACCAGCTGCATCCCCGCCGGCGTGTCGCCCTCAAGGTGATCAAGGCCAAGATCATCTCCAAGGATGCGATCAAGCGGTTTGAAGTCGAGGGTGAAACTCTTGCGAAGCTGTCACATCCTGCCGTGGCGCAGGTCTTTGCCGCGGGTATCGAGTCGGATGCTGGGGGTTCCGTACCGTTCTTCGCCATGGAGTACGTGGAGGATGCGAAGACCATCACCGAGTGGGCGGATGCCGAAGAACTGGATCTTCGTTCCCGACTCGAACTCTTCGCCAACGCCTGCGAGGCCCTCTCCCACGCGCACCAGCGTGGTGTGATCCACCGTGATCTCAAGCCTGGGAACGTATTGGTCAATGGAATTGGCGAGCTCAAGGTGATCGACTTCGGCGTCGCCCAAGTCGAGGAGGAACAGCAGGCGGAACTGAGTCAGCCCAAGCAGATCGTGGGAACGCTCCAGTACATGCCTCCGGAGCAGGTCCGAGGTGAGCAGGACATCGACACCTCCTGCGATGTCTATGCCTTCGGCGTGGTGCTCTACCAGATGCTGGTGGGCGAATTGCCCTACGAAATCGACACCACTTCAATCGCCAATGCGATCACCTCTGTGATCGAGGCTCCAACACCCTCCCTGCTCGAAGTCAAGCCCGGTCTTGGCCGCGACCTTGATGCGATCATCGCGAAGGCGCTCGCCAAGGAGCGGTCGGATCGATACAGCTCGGCGGCTGAGCTCGGTGGCGACATTCGTCGCTATCTCGATGACGAACCGATCACCGCGCGCAGTCAGACCACCGGCGAGTCGATTCGTCGCTTCATGCGCAAGCACCGAACCGCCACCTCGGCCATCGTGATCGTCTGTCTTGTGATCATCGCCGGACTGGTGTCCGTCTCGGTCTTCGCCTATCGCGCAGAGGTCGCTCGTGCCGAGGAGAACCGTCAGCGACTCGTTGCTGAAGAGGCGACTCGACGTGTCGAGCAGCAACGTGAACGACTGGAAAAGATCGTTGAATTCCAGTCCGCCATGATCAAGGAGGTTGATCCCAGCCAGATGGGTGCGAGCCTTCGGTCCGGCATATTGGAAAGCGCCAGAAATCAGGTGGAGAGCACTGATCTCGAAATCGAGGAGATCGAGTTCTTTCTCGCCGATCAAGAGCAGTTCCTTAATAATTTCAATCCAACCGATGTCGCCATCGGTCTTTTCGACGCCCACATTCTCAAGAGTGGTCTCGAGACGATTCCGCGTAAGTTCGAAGGCGACCCGCTGACGGAAGCCGCCGTTCGGGAGATCATTGCCGATTCCTACGAGATCCTGGGTCGCTATGAATCAGCCGAGCCCGAATACGAGCGTGCTCTGGAGATTCGAAACGAGATGCTCGGGCCCACGTCGGCGAGAACCTTGGAGTCCGCCAGTGATCTCGGCATCTTGATGATGAGTCAGGCACGTCTGGATGCTGCCGAGAGTCTTCTGACCAAGGCCATGTCCGGGCGAAAGACGACGCTTGGTCTTACGCATCCGGAAACGATTGCTTCCATACAGAACCTTGGAAAACTTCGGTATCAGCAACGTGACTTTCCATCAGCCAAGAAACTCTGGGAAGAAGCGTACGACGCGTCCCTGGAGCGCCATGGAGAACTTCATCCGATATCAATTCAGATTCTCGGTAATCTGGGCACCCTCTCGACTCAGCTTGGTGAACTCGACGTGGCCAAGGAACTGCTCACGCGTGAATTGAATCTGAACGAGCGAATGTATGGCGACGGTGCTCCCGAGACGATGTTGACGATGCGCAACCTCGCGGACATCGCTCTTCAGACGCAGGACATTCCCGAAGCCTCCCGACTGCTTGAAGAATCACTTGCGGGGTACAGGGTCCAGTTGGGTGATCGTCACCCCGACACCTTGTCCGTCATCTACGAGCTAGGGCTCATTCGCATGGAGCACCAGGATCGCCTGCTTGAAGGGCAGGAGCTGCTCAACACTGCCTACCAAGCCCAGGATGAACTGCTTGGCGAGGGGCATCCGGACACCTTCAAGACCCTTCAGGCGCTTGCGCAGTCCTACATCAAGGCCAGCGATCCTCAGGGACTCGCCCCCATCGCAGTGCTGGCACATCGGTCCAGTCTGAAACTCAATGGTCTGATTCACCCGATGACCCTGCAATGGCTCTACATCAGGGCGGTGAGTGCGCGGGATGCCGAATTGTTCGCTGATTCGGAACAGACGCTGCAGGAAATCGAGGAGCTTTGTCTTGAGAACCGCGAGGCCGCTGCTGCCTTGTGCAATCTGGTCCCACAGCTTTACGCGAAGCTCTACCGCGAATGGGATCGTGTGGAGCCCGGTCAGGGCTACGACGTGAAGGCTGCCCAGTGGAGCGCCATTCTCGAGGGTGGCGAGAACCCGACCAGTTGACGTGCGCCTCTCACCCTTGAAGCACTTCTTCAGCGTGGGACCGAGCGGCTGTGACCGCATCCTCTGCCAGGCCAACGTCCTTGCCTCCGGCTTGCGCGGAGTCCGGTCGCCCACCTCCGTTGCCTCCGCAGGCCTGTGCGGCCACCTTGACCCACTCTCCGGCTTTGAGACCCCGCTTGATCAGTGGGTCCGGCACCCTTGCGACGATGGTGACCTTGCCTGAGTCCGTATTCGCCGATACCAGCAGAACTGCGGCGTCTGCCTGATTGCCTCGGATGGTGTCCATGGCCGCGAAAAGCGCATCCCGATCCGCCTCATCGAGTCGGGCGACCACTGCGGGACCGGTGGCCTTTTCGGCGATTGCGCGTGCTTGTTCAACTATCTCCCCAGTTGAGGCGGATTGTGCCTTCTTCTTTGCGGCCTTCGCTCGTCTTCGGAGAGCATCCAGGGCTTCATCCAGTCGATGGCGATCGACGGCTCCGAGCGTCGTGGCCTCCACGGTTCGATGGAGTTCATCAAACGCTTCCGGCAGCTCTTCATCACCGAGTTGCTCGATGGCCTTCGCCCGTCCCAGGAACGCCGTGGCTGCTTGCCTTGCCTCGGTGGCGGTGTCGCCGGTCACCGCGATGATTCGACGAATTCCCGCTGCAAGACCTTGTTCGCTCAGCAGCACAAACTCTTCGGCTGCGCCCGTATTTCCGAGGTGGGTTCCGCCACAGAATTCAACCGACAGGTTCATCCACTCGGGCCGTTCCGGTTGTTCGATCAGCTCCTGCACCGGTGCGCCAATACTCACCACCCGCACTGGATCGGGATACTGTTCCCCAAAGACCGCACGAACGGTATTGATCGACTTGGCTTGTTCCAGAGGAACGACCTCGGTATGAACCGCCAGATCCTTCGAGATTCCTTCGCGAACCATCACTTCGATTCGTTCCAGTGCGTCCTCTTGAAGTGGCCCCTTTGCGGCGTAATCAAACCGCAGGCGATCCGCGGCCACCATCGAACCTCTCTGGTCGCTGTCCGGGCCTGTCTCCTTCCTCAGCGCGAGGTTCAGAAGATGGGTTGCAGTGTGATTCGCGCGGATGGCGTCCCGTTGTTCGGGTTGTGCGAAGCACTCCACCTGATCGGAATAATGAAGTCGACCCTCCCGAACCATCCCCACATGCAGCACGAACTCTCCAACTCGGCGGGTGGTCTCCACATCGAAGATCGCGATTCCGTCCGTAGCGTGCTGCTCCCTGAGCTGTGCGACGTGGAGTGTGCCCTGATCCCCGACTTGTCCACCCTGTTCTGCGTAGAACGGAGTCTTGTCGAGGATGACGGCTACACGGTCACCGGTGTCCGCGTGTTCGATGAACTGTTCACCGTTCCAGATCGCCTTCACCATCGATCGCAAGGAGGTTCCCTGGAACTTGTGTGCATCGTCCGTGGGATGGACGTGCAGCGTCTCGAGTTTCGCCAGCTGGTCGGGCGGAATGATCAGAACCTGGTCGGCAGTGTCGCCTTTGCCTCTGCTTCGCTGCTTTGCGACCTCCATCAGTCGCTCGTAGCCTTCGAGGTCCACGGTGAATGATCGCTCTTCAGCCATGACCGTGGTGAGGTCGATCGGAAACCCGTAGGTGTCGTGCAGCTTGAAGGCATCGGCTCCTCCGATTTCATCCCCGCCGTCGGCTCGAGATCGCTCCGCGGCCTGGTCGAAGAGCTCCAGCCCCCGGTCGAGCGTCCTGCGAAATGCTGCCTCCTCGAATTCGATGGTGCTCATCACCTGGTCCGATCGTGACGCAAACTCCGGAAAGACTCCTCCGAGACTTTCGATCACCGATGGCACCAGATCTGCCAGGAATGGCTTTTCCACTCCAAAGGTCTGTCGACCGTGTCGAACCGCACGGCGAAGAATTCTTCGCAGTACGTATCCTCGACCGTCGGCCCCGGGATTGGCCCCGTCGGCAATGGCGGCAGTGAGGCAGCGCACGTGGTCAGCGATCACTCGGTACGCGATGTCCTCGCGGACATCCATGCCTCCTCCGTACGCCGGAGCATCGCAGCCGGCGCGAATTGCTTCGAAAATCGGAGTCCAGAGATCAGTGTCGTAGTTGCTCTTCTTGTCCTGGAGCACTGAGACCAGACGTTCAAATCCCATTCCGGTGTCAACGTGCTTTGCCGGGAGGGGAACAAGTTTGGTCTGTGACTCCCGGTTGAACTGGATGAAGACCAGATTCCAGATCTCGATGACCTCAGGATCGTCTGCGTTCACCAGCGATCGCGCATCACGATTTCCGATTCGGTCGAAATGAAGCTCTGAGCAGGGTCCACATGGGCCGGTATCTCCCATCTCCCAGAAGTTGTCTTTCATTCCAAACGGTAGGACCCGATCTTCCGGCAGATGTTCCATCCAGATGGCGCGCGCTTCCTCGTCCACCGCAAGGCCGGCGGATTCATCACCACCAAAGTAGGTCGCATGCAGGCGATCCGGATCGATGCCGTAGTGTTCGGTCAGCAGTTCGAATGCCCATCCGATCGCTTCGGTCTTGAAGTAGTCTCCGAACGACCAGTTCCCGAGCATTTCGAAGAAGGTGTGGTGGTAGGTGTCCCGTCCCACATCCTCGAGGTCGTTGTGCTTTCCGCCCGCACGAATGCATTTCTGGGTATCCACTGCCCGCTGGTAGGGGCGTGTTCCCTGGCCCAGAAAGACATCCTTGAATTGATTCATGCCCGCATTGGTGAAAAGCAGCGTGGGGTCGTCGTGGGGCACGACGGGTGAGCTGGGAACCTGGACGTGCTTGGCGTGCTCAACGAAGAATTCGATGAACTGGCTGCGGATGGTGTTGGCGGAGGCTGGCATCGTTTGGGGCTCCCATGATGAAGATGGCGAGTGTAGCGCTCCCACCCTGTAGCATCCGCCCCCCCTCGGCGGGTATGGTGTATCTGGAGGTCCCATGACTGAAAGAAGACCCTTCGTCGGTGGAAATTGGAAGATGAATCTGGACCTGGCCAGCTCCGTGGAACTGGCAGAGGACATCACCGCAGGCCTGGGCCCTCTCGAAATCGAGTGTGATGTGGTCCTCTGTCCGCCTTACCCGTATCTGCAGGCGGTGGGGCATGCGCTGAAGCACCACTGTCTTGGGCTGGGAGGGCAGGATGTCTCCGAGCACTCAGGAGGAGCCCATACCGGTGAAGTCGCCGCATCCATGCTTCTGGACCTTGGCGCCCAGTGGGTGATTATCGGACATTCAGAGCGACGCCACGGCCTTCACGAAACCGACCAGCTGGTTGCCAAAAAAGTTGCTCATGCGCTGGAATCTGGGCTGCACGTGGTTTTGTGCTGCGGGGAGACCGCCGAGGAGCGATCCGCAGAGCGCACCGAGGAGGTCACGACCCGCCAGATCACGGCCGGGCTGGCTGGGATCGCGGCTGAAGACCTTTCCCGTCTCGTGATCGCCTATGAGCCTGTGTGGGCGATCGGAACTGGCGTCACCCCCTCCGTCGAGGATGCAGAAAAGGTCCATGGATCCCTGCGCAGCCTCGTCTCGAGGCTGTATGATCCTCGGTTCGCTTCCGATCTGCGGATCATCTACGGCGGTTCAATGAAGGCCTCGAACGCAGGGGAATTCATCGCATCACCTGAAATAGATGGTGGCTTGATCGGAGGGGCGTCTCTCAAGTCCGCGGACTTCCTCGAGATCTGCCGTTCCATCGGACGAATTCTCGAGGCGTAAACCTTCGGACAAGGGGCGTGTGCCCGACATGCTTTCCCTAATTCAGGACTCCTCCCCATGAACTGGCTCATCCTCGGCACCTTCCTCTTGATCGTGATCTCCGTGATCCTGGTTCTCATCGTGCTTGCTCAGCGTCCGCAGGGCGGTGGACTCGCGAGTGCCTTTGGTGGCGCAGGAGGGGGTGGAGGTNNGNNNCNGCATTCGGTGGTCGTACCGGTGACGTGCTCACCTACGCCACGATTGCCGCTTTCATCTGTTACGTCCTGGTCGCGATCATGTTGAACATTTTCGACAACCGTCTTCTTGAAACAAATGTGGATGCGATCACTACCGCTGAGCAGTCCGCGCAAAGTCCGGTGCCCCTTGAAGCGCTTGAGAACGTTCCGGTCACCGTGACCCCAGGCGTTGGTCCGCTTCCGGTCGATGCCGCGAATACCGCCGAGTTGGCTCCCATTGGGAGCACCGAGAACGACCTGCCCGGGCAGGAGTGAGTTCCAATCGGAAGGATTGTTGCATGCTGCGATCTATGACAGGATTTGGCTCTTCCTCGAATGACATTGAGGGAGTCCAGTTTTCGGTCGAGGTTCGAAGCGTCAACAACAAGTATTTCAAGGCCCAGATTCGAGTACCCGATGAGCTTCTCTCGCTGGAAGCCGAACTCGAGTCGGCCCTCGGTCACCGAGTTGCACGCGGCAGCATTTCCGTCACTGTCCGACAGGAAGGCACCTCTTCTACCGAATCGCATCGGGTGGATTCCAATGCGGTCGCCCGGATCCTCGCCGGTCTGGAAGCCTCTGTTCCTGAGAGCCTGGCGGATCGGTGCACCATCGATCTCGCGGGACTGCTGCATGTGCCCGGAGTATTGGTTCAGGAACCGGTCACTGCGCTGGTCGAACGGGCTCGTCCGGTGCTCTTTGCCCTGCTCGACGAAGCATGCTCCTCGATGATCTCGATGCGTGAACGAGAAGGACTCGTACTTCGCGACGACCTGCTGGGTTTTCGTACGGCGATCCTCGATCGACTACAAAAAGTCGGTGCTCGAGCACCTGAGGTGATCGAGCAGTACCAGCAGCGTTTGCGTCAGCGGATGGAACAGCTCCTTGAGGAAGTGAGCGGCTCGGTTTCTGACGAAGACCTTCTGCGAGAAGTTGGTATTCATGCCGAACGAACCGACATCTCCGAGGAAGTGGTCCGCCTCTCAGGTCATCTCGACCAATTCGCGGAACTGGTTTCCAATGAATCAGGAGATCCGGTGGGGCGAACTCTCGACTTCCTCTCCCAGGAGATGTTGCGCGAGGCGAATACCATTGCCAGCAAGTCCGCCGACGCCGAGATCAGCCGAAACATCGTCGAGATCAAGGGTTTGATCGATCGAATCAAGGAACAGGCCGCCAACGTCGAATGAACTTTGGGTCTTTCCGGCTGACTCACGCTACAGTCAGCACATGACGATGACCGCACCACGATGTCACCTCACACGCTTCCTCGTGCTCCTGGGCGCACTTGCCGTGATGCCTCCTGGAAAACTTGTGGTTGCTCAAGACGCTCTTCCTCAACGAGCATCATCGAAGACTCCACTTCTGTTTCCGCAGGATGAACAGTTGGAAGCAGTGGTCTTGGAGCCCCGTCTGCGGAAGTTGTTTGAGTCTCTCAAAGACCCGGTGTGGAAGGTTCGCGATCAGGCCACCTCAGAACTGGTCGCCAACCGGTTTTCCAATGAGCAACTTCTTGCTGGACTGCGCCAGCTCGATCTTGATGCCGAGCAGCGCGCTCGAGTGCTCACGGTGCTGAGCCGCAGAATTCTTGAGGCACCCAGTGGTGCGGTGGGAATTCGCATGAGCACTGGCCTGGGTGAGCAGGGGGGGGTTCGCATCGAGGCGGTGATCGAAGGCATGCCGGCCGCGGGCCTGTTGAAGGCAGGCGATTTGATCGTTGCCATCGACGATCAATCCGTACGTCGAAGTTCCGATCTCACCAGCATCGTGCAATCAAAGCTTCCTGGGGAAACCATAACCGTTGACCTCAAGCGTAATCGGTTTGATCAGAATGGCGACTTCATGCTGGATGAGAATGGTCAGGTACGACGCGAGGATCTGCAGGTCTTCTTCGCGCTGGGTTCGATCTCTCAGCTCGCTTCGGATGGCGGTAACGTCGTACGAAGTTCCAGTGTCCGCTCCGCACGAGCGAGATGGGTCCAGACGATGTTGGATCGGTTTGCTCCCGATCCACTGCGAGTTCAACTGCCGGAAACGGGCGTGGTGCAGGAAAGCTTCGCCTCGCGCTCCATCACGGACCATCCGGCTCTTGTCTGGCTGACCAGCGTGTCAGGGGCCGTTGAGCGTGGGGTCCTTCAAGTGGACGACAATCTGCGTTTTCAGGTGAACAGCCGCCTTGACGCACTGGAAAACCAGGCATCTGATCCCCGACTTTCCAGCGAGGAACGTGCATGGGTCAAGCTCGTGATCTCGCGATACACCGCTCTTTCGGAATGGTCGCGAGAGTGATCTTCTTGGATTCCAGTTCGGCCAGGCTCAGCCGCGTCCGGTGTTCAGAGGATTCCTGAAATGCTCATTTTGCACCGGCACCAGGACTTCCAGCACGTGTTGGAGCACCTCGGCGGGTGAACCCAGCGCGTTTATTTCCTGAATGATCTTTGGATCATAGTGTTCGAGCACCGGCTTGGTCTCCTGGTCATAGACCTCGAAGCGGTGCCTGATGACCGATTCATCTGCATCGTCCAATCGGTTTTCCTTGAGTGCTCTTCGTTTCATGCGAAGCACCATCTCATCCAGGTTCGGGCAGACCAGATGGATGACCAGCAGCACATCCAGGTAGTCGTCCATGGCGGTGGCTTGATTGAGGTTCCTCGGGATGCCGTCCAGAATCAGCAGGTCCGATCCAGGCTTGTAAAGACTCAGCACGGTCTGCGCGTGGACATTCTTGCTCCACATTTCGATCGTGAGGTTGTCAGGAACCAGCTCCCCCTTCGAGGAGTATTTCAGAAAATCCTTTCCCAGCTCGGACGTAATGTCCAGCGACCGAAAGACATCCCCGCATGCCAGGTGAAAAAAGCCTGGCACCTGCCCTAGGATTTTCCCTTGAGTCCCTTTACCGGCTCCCGGCGCGCCAAAGAGCAGGATGGTCTTGTATCGATCTGGCATGTAGTTGGCTCCTCAATGAAGATGTTCTGGGAGAAGTATCGTCATTTGTCACCAATCATGCCAGATATTGTGGGTGCAGGCTGGCGACATTTCACGAAGAATCGTAGGCTCCTTGCATGCGCGGATGGACCCGCCAATGGATTATGCGCCCGGAGGGAGCCGGGCAGGCCAACCCCGTCTCTGAACGAGTCGGGGGCATGGCCACTGTGAAGCAGGCTGACCTGATCCAGCGCCTACTCATTCAGCGAGGATTGACCGACGACGGGGCTCGGGAGGCGTTCACTCATCCTCGCCTGAGCGATTTGCACCTTCCGGAGACTCTTCCTGGAGCCCAAGAGGCGGCGGTTCGCCTGGTTGAGGCGGTCCGTGCCGGCCGTCGTATCGCCATTTACGGTGATTACGATGTGGATGGCGTGATGTCCACGACCATTCTCCATCAGATTCTCACCCTGGTCGATCCCGAGCGCCCTCCGGCTTGGTACATCCCGCATCGAATCGATGAGGGCTACGGACTGCACCTGCCCGCGCTCGAGCAGTTGGCTTCCAGTGGGGTCGAAGTCCTGATCACTGTGGACTGTGGGATCACCGCCCTGGAGCCTGCCCGCCGAGCGGCCGAACTTGGAATCGAACTGATCATCACCGATCACCATCGCCCTCAGATCGGAGAAGACGGGACCCCGCAGCTCCCGGAGGCTTCGGTCATCGTCCATCCGGACCTTCCAGGACACGCGGCTCCATTCACTCACTTGGCCGGGGCAGGAGTCGCATTCAAGCTTGCCTGGGCGTTTCTCGAGCGGTGGTTTTCTTCCCGCCCACTGCCGAAGATCGGTCGCGAACTGCTTCTGGATCTGCTCCCCTTTGCCGCCATGGCCACCATCGCGGACGTGGTTCCTCTGCACGGCGAGAATCGAATTCTGACTTGCCATGGGCTCAAGTTGCTGCCATCCACTCGTAACTCCGGGTTGAGGTCGCTTCTTGAGTCCTGCGGGCTCCTTAAGAATGCCACTCCCATCCAGGCGACCGAGATCGCTTTTCGAGTCGCTCCGGTACTCAACGCCGCAGGTCGGATGGCTCATGCGCGCGATGCCGTCGAATTGCTGACAACCTCTGACTCGCAACGTGCCGACCAACTCGTCAAGACGCTTTTACGGCTCAACCGACAGCGCCAGTCGATTTGCAAGGAGATTACCGAACACGCCTCGTTTCTCGCAGAGGAACAGGGATTCCTGAAGTCTGATCAGCGTGCAATCATCCTCACCCATGAGTCATGGAACCCGGGACTGGTGGGAATCTGTTGTTCGCGACTGGTGGAGCGTTTCGGCCGACCGGTGGTGCTCATGCAGGATCGCGATGGAGTCTGTCGTGGCTCGGCTCGAAGCATCCGAAATTATTCGATTCATGAAGCCTTCTCTCACTGTGCACGCTTGGTCAACAAGTCCGAAGATCTCATGAGTTTCGGCGGACATGCTGCTGCAGCGGGGTTGTCCATTGCAACCACGGCACTCGACCAGTTGGTGCGCAGTCTTGGCGAACACGCAGCGGCCGCCATTGCCGAAGAAGATCTGGTCTCTGCAATCGATGTGGATGGCACCGCAGAGTTGCGGGAGTTCCCGCTTGAAGCGGTTCGGAGACTCGAGCAGCTCGACCCCTTTGGTGCGGGCAATCCCTACCCTCGATTCATCCTTGCAGGCGTGCGGGTCATACGACCCGAGAAGATGGGGCGAAACGGCGAGCACCTCCGTCTGAACCTGAGTGCAGATGGCGTCTCGATCGGAGCGGTCTGGTGGAGGGCGCCTGAGATGCTCGAGCCATTGCGCTCAGCTGATCGTGATCAGTTGGCGATGGACGTCCTTGCCGAGCCACAGGTGAATCGCGGGTACGGGCCTGACCGGGTGCAGATGAAGATTCTCGATGTCAGAGAATCTGACACGACCGCTGCCTTCTGAACTCAGATGACGATCTCGGCCCCTGGCTCGATTTCTTCTGGAGTGTCCTCGGTGGGGAGGTCTTCGGGTCCCAGGGCGCTCAGTGGAGAGATCTCGATCTTCGCCAGCGGAATCCCGTTTTCCCGTGGAACCTTGATTCCAGCTGCTTCCAGCCATCGGGCAGAACGCTCAAACTGCAGTTCGGCACTGCTGGCTGGACTGTCACCGCCATCGGCATTCTTGATCGGTGCGAATTCCTCCACCCGTTCGGTCTCGTAGACCATAGATCTTTCTGCCAGTGGAATCGCATCAAAGATGAAGAGTTCAAGCTTCGTTGCATTGGGAGAGTCCGGCTTGATGAGCGCACCGGATTCAAGTGATACGTACGGAACTTTCTTTCTCGCCATGTGCAGGGGGAGTGAAATCGAGTCTTCGTCGCGCGTCAGTCGGTCGACGAACTCCACTGAGAGCAGATGAATGGCTATCGATCCCGCAATGTAGGTAAGACTGCCGTCCTGGGTGACTGCTTCTGCAAGCGCCACGGGCAGATCCGAGTATTCAATCACGCAGGTTCGGTCCTCCACCTCGCAGAACACACCGACTTTCTCTCCGGCGCTGATCTTGGGGATCATCTTGCTCGACATCTCCCCGGAGCTTGATGGATCTCCCGCATGGAGTCCAACGAACAGAGGGTCCAGTGTCTTGACCGCAGGGTTGTCGACCTGAAAGTAGCTGATCTGCTGGATTCCTCTCGCCACCATGTCCTCGATGGCTCCGCTGGTGCGCAGTGCTCGGAGTGAACCACCGTGTCCGTCCGGATTGACCGCAACCTGGGAGCGGGTTGCCAGCATGAACTTCCCATCATCATCAAACGATGGCAGGACCCCTTGGGGAAACATGAAGATGCTGGTTCGATCAAGCCCGAAGAAATTATTGTCAGTGAAGAATGCCCTGGTATCGGCATCGTTGATGGGACTCGTCATGATGTACCAGGGGATCGTTTTTCCAGAGCGCTCGCTCATGGCGCGAATCTGCTCGGCAAACAGTCTGAAGAGCGGTTTGCCGGTGAGGGGAGAAGCAGGAAAAGAGCCTTTGGGGCCGTTCCAGCCCAGGCGTGTGCCCTGGCCGCCGGCAACGGTGAACGCGGCGACCTTGCCCCCGTCGATCAGTTTTCTTCCTCTTTGCCTCGCTTCATCCTCGTTGGGGGGGTGGTGTGGTACGAACGAGGCAGGCTGAATCGCATTTTCCGAGGGAGCTTTGAATTCTGAGTCCTGAGCTTTCAGGACAATCTTCGCCGCCGCGGGCAGGTTGATCAGATCGATCTGGTCCAGAAGTGCACAGCATTCATCCTGGTCAAGTTCTTCCACAAAGTGCAGGAGGTGTTCCTGGTCGATGCTCCGCAGCATCTGACGGGTGTCTTCGACCCGCTGCTGCAGTTCAGCCTCACGTAGCGACGAATGACTCATGTCGGTGATTCTTCATTTTCCGAAAGTGGTTCAAATGGTTCTGACCATCCATCAGGATCGTGGCGCACGGTACGCCCGGTTTCCAGGTAGATGACCTGTTCGCAGATATTGGTCGAATGATCCGCAATTCGTTCCAGCGCTTTGGTCACCGCAAGCAGACCGAATCCAAAGTCGAGGTCAAACTCTCCCGAGACGATCTTTGTCTGGGCACTCTTCAGGATCTCGCGTTTGAATCTGTCCACCGTGTCATCAAACAGCAGTACCTGCCTTGCCAATTCGGGATTTCGGTCTCGAAGTGCACGGTTGGCGTCGCGAATCATGCCGATCACACTGTTCGCCATCACTCGGAATGTCTGCGGAATGGGTTGATTCTGCGGGGAATTGGTCACTGATTCGCCGATGCTGACGGCGCAATCCGCAATTCGTTCCAGTTCGTTGTTCACCTTCACCAGGGTGAGCACCGATCGAATCTCGTAGTCATCGGTGGGGCTCAGAGCGAGCAGTTGGATGGATTCGAGCTCGATCTCGACATCAATGCGATCGATCTCGATGTCTCCCTCGACCACCAGGTCGGCCTTTGCGGCGTCCATGTCGAAGAAGGCGTCAACCGAGCCGAGTGCAGCCAGAAGGACTCGACGACCCTGCTCATCGAGCTTTTGATACAAAGCCGTCAATTTGATCTGGAACTCGGTCACTGACAGTCTCCTGATTCCCTTGGAGTATACCCTGCCGCACCTTGTTCGTACTGGATGGTAGGCTGTTCCGATGGCCAAGCTCTGTGTGAACATCGATCACGTCGCCACCATCCGTCAGGCTCGCCTTTCCCACGAGCCGGATCCGCTTCTTGCTGCCAGAGAGGCCATGAAGTCCGGAGCGGATGGGATCACCGTGCACCTTCGGGAGGACCGTCGTCACATTCAGGATCGTGATGTGCAGGCGCTCTCTGAGATTCCTGGCATCGAGCTGAATCTGGAGATGGCGCCAACACCTGAAATGGTGGAAATCGCCTGCCGCATCCAACCTCGCATGGTGATGCTGGTTCCCGAAGGCCGTCAGGAAATTACTACCGAGGGTGGATTGGACGTCGTAGGTGAGCGTGTTCGGGTGAGCGAAGCCATTCAGCAGCTCTCTGCAGCCGGTCTTCGCGTGAGCCTCTTCATCGATGCGGCTCTCGATCAGGTCCGGGCTTCAGCAGACCTCGGGGCCTCTGTCTGTGAAATTCACACCGGACCTTATGCCGAGGCAGTCGAGCAGACGTCCGAATCAGGACCTGACCTGGCTGCTGCTCGACTGGAGGAAGTCTGTCGTGCCGGGTCGCTCGTGCGTACGCTCGGTATGCGCTTCAATGCGGGGCATGCACTCAATTATGAGAATGTCTCTCGTTTGGCCGCTACTGAGGGACTTGACGAGCTTCACATCGGACACTCGATCGTAAGTCGGTCAGTGTTCACGGGTATGAGTAACGCAGTTGCTGAAATGAAGAATTTGATTGACCGGGCCTCAAAGGGCCTCGAATGAGGCAGTGTCTGCGGCCGCTCACCTCCCTCGCCTGCTGGCGAAATGAGGTTCGGACCAGATGGTAGACTGCACAGAACAAGGAGCTCTACATGACTGGCACTGACAAAAAGGCCTGGACAAGTGATCTTTCAACCCGGGATCTCTGGATTCTCGAAGATCGAGGTTACGAACCCCTGGGTCTGGTCGTGGGCAACTGCGTGTTTGCTCTTGGTGTTGGCAGCGGAATTTCCGCCGGCCTCAAGGGAATGGCACGGGGTGAAGTCCAGGAGTACACGAAACTGCTCTACGAGGCGCGTGAGCTTGCCATAGGGCGCATGCAGGAAGAGGCCTCCGAACTGGGAGCCGATGGCGTCATCGCCGTCCGCATCGAGATCGAAAACATGCACGGAGGTTCCTGGCTTCACATCATGGCGATGGGAACGGCTGTTCGTCGCAAGGAAGGCTCTGACGGCCAGCCTTCCGGCAAGGCCGTCATGATGCTCTGAGGACTTGATTCAAACCCCCTTTGATCGGGGTGTGATGAGTGAACCGGATCCAAAATCTTCAGAGCCATCTTCGACCCCCGAAGTCGAACAGCTTTCGGGCTGGCCGTACAAGTCAAGGTATCAGCAGGCTCCTGTAGACCACTTTTCGGTTGACCGTCTTCCATCGCGATCTCGCAAGACCGCAATGCTGCTTGCAGTGTTTCTTGGTATCTGGGGCGTCCAACGGCTCTATCTGCGTCGGCCTCTTGTTGGTTGGATCTGCTTCATCTGGAGCAAGATCGGAGTGATCGGTGGGCTCGTGTTGCTGCTCTTTGGTTTGGTTCCCGCCGGGCTGATCCTTCTGATCGCATTTCCCTTCATCTCGTGGCTGGTCGCGGTTGGTGATCTGGTTGCTCTGGCATCGGGGGCCGTGCGGGTAGATGGCCTCGGGAAGCCTCTGGATCCCTGATTCAACCCGCTGTGTCTCAAGCCAGACCTCTATAGTTTGAAGGGCAGCCTGGGTCTTGAATCCTGAGGCGTGATCACTCTTCGATTCAAGAAGAGGCCTCTTCGGCTGGTCTCAGATCTGCTGGACTCAGTTCCGATTGACTTCGTTCCCACCAAGGCAGGCGCTTTGGTCATGACTCGGAAGCCTCTGAAGACCAGAAACGCTCCGAAGAGCATGAGTCCACCGCCACCCGCATTTCCCTGTGCCCCGGGGACCGCCATCAGCACCACACCTGCGGCGATGACGATGATTCCGATGAGAAAAACGGCGAATCCCTTACCCATGGCTGGACTCCTTACTCAGGTGGTCTTTGATGATGCTACCAGACTTTGTCCTGTTTTCTTGATTCCTATGTTTCCACGTCGTTCGCTGCTGCTCTCGCAGGCCGATACACTCGTCGTCCTTGCTGGTTCATGGGGCCTTCACTTTCAGCAACGTGCCGTGGTTTCCTCCCGTACTCGATCTCCTGGTCTGGCCAGCCGGGCACTCTCGTCTCTTTCCTGCCTGTCGGCATGATCTCTCAGGAGCTCCCTTCCTCATGACTGGACCGCCTTCCGACAAGATCTCTGGTCCCTACGATGTGACAAAGCTCCCCTACCGGGTGGCGGTTCTGTGCTATCTGTACGACTCGGATGGGCGGCTTCTTCTGCTGCACCGTCGCAAGGAACCTAATTCCGGGAGGTACTCGCCCATCGGAGGGAAGCTTGAGCTTGCGGAAGGTGAGAGTCCACATGCGTGTGCTCTTCGTGAGATCCATGAGGAATCCGGCTTGAAGCTCGATTCCGATGAGATTCGAATGCTTGGAATGGTCTCAGAATCCGCCTATGAAGGGACGACTCACTGGCTGATCTTCCTGTTCGAAGTCACACGGCCGGTCGCACCTTCCGAAATTCCCAAGATGGAATTCGACGAAGGGGTCCTCGAATGGATTCCTGTCCAAGATGTCGAGAAGCTCAACATTCCCGATACCGATCGGCAGGCTCTCTGGCCAGCAGTGCAAAAACACCGTGGTGGATTCTTCTCCATCCATATCGATTGCAAGACTGATCCCTTCAACTGGCAACTGTTGGAAAGCATGCCGGCTCCAGAGGATCAAAGTCAGAGTTGATCAGGCTTCCGGAATTCCTGCCGCACTCCGCGCCTCCCGGGCCAGCTTTTCTGCCAGCTCTCGTGTGGCAGCTTCTGAAATCACTCGCAGTATCGGCTCGGTGTTGCTCGCGCGTACGTGAACCCATCCCTCGGGAAGGTCTATCCGAACCCCGTCCAGAGCATTGACGCGGTCCGATGGGTGACTGTCCACCAGTCTCTGAAGCGCAACTGGAATGATTTCCCGTCCTCCCAATTCCGAGAGATCGATCTTCTGCTTGATCATTTCATATCTGGGAAGGTCGCTGACGATGGAAGACAGTGTGCGTTGCTCGACTGCCAGAAGCTCCAGGGTGAGCGCCATTGCGGCAAGGCTGTCTCTGATCCAGCCAATGGATCGCACGATTACGCCTCCGTTGCCCTCGCCTCCCAATGGTGAATGGCACTCCCGCATTCCTTTGACGACGTTGGCTTCGCCAACTTCGGTGCGAAGTACGGTGGCGCCGGGAAAGCGGGAAGCGAGGTCATCAATCATTCGGCTGGTTGACAGATTGGCAACGAGCGGGCAGGGTCCGTGGGCCTGCAGATGCCGCAGTGCGGCGATCACCAGCGTGTACTCCTCGCCTATGTAGTGGCCCTTTTCGTCAACTATGGCCAGGCGGTCGGCATCGGGGTCCTGCGCAAAACCACAGGCAACACGATCGGATGTACGGACTCGATCGGACAGATCACGAAGATTTTCCTCGATGGGCTCCGGAGTGTGGGCAAAGATGCCGGTCTGTTCGCCATTGAGGTGGTCAAGGGTGCAACCCAGGTCTTCCAGCAGCATTCGTCCTCCGACGCAACCTGAGGCATTCACTGAATCAAGGACCACGCTCAGCTGGGCTGATCGAATCATCTCAACGTCAACCAGGTCCAGCACGTTGTCGACATGTCTTCGAGTAGCAGTCTCTTCAAATCTGATGGAGCCCATGCGCGTGGTCTCTTGATTTTCATCTTCCTTCTCTTGAAAGCGTTTGATGATTCGGCCAGCAATCTCCGGTGGTGGAGCAAGTCCGTTCGAGTCCAGGCACTTGATCCCATTCCATTCAATGGGGTTGTGGCTTGCAGTGATCACGATTCCACCTTGAGCGTTCAGGTTTCTGATCATGATGCCGACCGTCGGAGTGGTCGCGACCCCGACATCCACGATCTCCCATCCCATCTCCGCAAGTGCATTCGCTGCGGCATCGGACAATTCTGCCCCCGACGCCCGCCCATCCCGGCCAATGACCAGGATTGGTGCAGTGTCATCATCGACACTCATCATTTCGGTTCCGAATGCGCGGGCAAACCGAGAGGCCACATTCGAAGTCATTGTGGATCCGACCAGTCCTCTGGCGCCGCTTACGGAAAGCATGAGTGGTGGGGGGGTGCTGTCTTTGGACATGGTTGTTCTAAGCGGTCCTTCCTGCTTCGCTGGAGGCGGGATCAGGTAAAATTTGGTTTAGACAAGGGCAATCGCATAACTCTCGGGTTTGGTTCAATATACTCAGTGCCGTGTTTCGACTCACCATCAACTCATCCTTTTCGGCAGCTCATTCCCTGGTCATCAGGGGGGTGGCGGAGCCGGTCCATGGTCATGATTGGCAGGTGGAGGCGGTGGTTCGAGGCGCCAAACTTGATTCAGACGGTCTACTCTGTGATTTTCATGAGTTGGAGCAAACGCTGGCCGAGATAATCGATCCCTTTCAAACGGCGGATCTCAATTCCGCCACCGCCTTTGAGGGGTTGAATCCAAGCGCCGAAGTGGTTGCCAGCTACATCGCCCAGAAGCTTTCCCTTTCGCTGCCTTCCGGGGTCGACCTGGAGAGCCTCTCTGTCACCGAAGCTCCTGGCTGCAAGGCGACGTGGTCACCATCATGAGATGTATTCAACGAGGTTCAGATGACTAAAGCCAAACAAGAAGAAGTTACAACTGCCGGATCAGAAGACGGTTCCATCCAGCGGTACCTCAACCGTGATCTCTCATGGCTGGAGTTCAATCATCGTGTACTCCAGTTAGCAAATGATCCGCTCACACCACTGCTGGAGAGAGTGCGGTTCCTCACCATCTTCTCTAACAACCTAGATGAATTCTTCATGAAGCGTGTCGGCGGTCTCAAGCGCCGTATTGATGCCGGTGCCGGTGCCCTGGTGGGCGAATCGGATTCGCCCAAGACCCTGTTGGGAAAGATACGGGACCGTGTCGAAATGCTTCTTGAGGCGCAATCATCAATCTACGGGGACTCGATCATTCCCCTTCTCCGCGAAGCTGGAATCGGAATCCTGTCCTGGGGTGATCTGACCGACGAGGAACGTTCTGAAGCTGAAGAGTGGTACCAGCTCAATGTGTTTCCGATTCTCACACCACTTGCGGTTGACCCGGGGCATCGATTTCCCTTCATATCCAACATGAGTGTCTCCCTTGGGGTTCAGCTCTCGCGCCCCGGCGACCCCGATGAGCTCTTCGCGAGGGTGAAAGTTCCGGAAGTACCCTCTCGCATGCTCAAGCTGAGTTCGGGTGATCGGTACATACCGGTTCGGGAAATCATTGCGCACAATCTAGAGGATCTGTTCCCGGGTATGCGCATCATGAAGGTCCTTCCTTTCAGAGTCACTCGAAACGCAGATGTCGAGAATGAAAACGAGGACGCCGAGGATCTCCTTGTACAGATTCAGCAACAGCTTCGAGAAAGACGATTTGCCAAGGTGGTTCGGCTTCAGGTGCCCCCCGGTGCGGATCAGAAGATGGTTCAGGTCTTGTGTGATGAATTGAATCTGGAGATGGCCGATGTCTATGAAAGCCAGGGGTTGTTCGATTTCAGTGTTCTCGACGAGGTAGCTGATCTTGACCGCCCTGACCTCAGTTATCCCCGGTGGACCCCTCTGGTCCCCAAGGGACTTTCCGTCGAGGAATCCGATTTGTTTTCGGTCATACGATCTGGTGATGTCCTGGTCCATCATCCGTATGAGAGTTTCGATGCAACGGTCGAGGAGTTCATCAAACAAGCTGCTGCGGATCCCAAGGTTCTTTGCATCAAACAGACACTCTATCGAACTTCAGGGGACAGTCCGTTCATTCCAAATCTGATTCGTGCAGCAGAAAGTGGAAAGCAAGTGGCGGTCCTCGTCGAATTGCGTGCTCGGTTTGATGAGGCGCGCAACATTGAATGGGCTCGAAAACTCGAGGACGCGGGTGTTCATGTTGCGTACGGAGTGGTCGGTCTCAAGACTCACACCAAGACTTCACTGGTCATTCGTCAGGAATCCGGTGGAATTCGCAGTTACGCTCATATTGGTACTGGAAACTACAATTCCAAGACTGCGCGCTTATATGAGGACGTTGGTCTGTTCACCGCTGACACTCGGATAACAAGTGATCTCATCAGTCTCTTCAACTACATGACCGGCCGGTCACGGCAGCGTGACTATGAAAAGTTGCTTGTCGCACCAGTGGCGATGAAGCGTCGATTCCTGGAACTCATCGAGCGTGAAGTGCTCCTGCACAGTGAAGAGCGACCCGGAAGAATCATCGCAAAGATGAATCAGCTTGAGGACCGTGCAATGACCGACGCTCTGTACGAGGCCGCGCGGGCTGGCGTTCAGGTCGATCTAATCGTCCGTGGATTCTGTTGTCTCCGTCCGGGAGTGGTCGGGCTCAGTGAGAACATCAGGGTGTTCTCCATCGTTGGTCGTTTTCTCGAGCACAGCCGGATATTCTGGTTTTCAGGTGCTGCGGAAGATCCGCTTGACGGCGATTTCTTCATCGGCTCTGCGGATTGGATGTACAGAAATCTGCATGCGAGGGTCGAAGCAATCACTCCCGTCGAAGGAAGGCGCCAGCGAAAGCGCCTCTGGGAGATTCTCCAGACTCTGCTTGGCGATCAGGTGCAACGGTGGGACATGCAGCCCGACGGCTCGTTTGTGAAGACCGAACCTGATCCTGCTTTGTCGCCCGATGATCCACGCATGCTTGGGACTCATCAATCACTGATGAACCTTGCGATGGATAGTGTCTCGACTGCGGCCGTGACTTCGCAGGACTAGTACATTGCAGATCTTGGCATCGCAGAGGCCACCAGGCGAATAGGTCTGATTTCGGTGGAGATCTCCGAAGTCGTACTCTGTGGTGCATATCCATCCGCTGAGGTTGAAATAGTGTCATCGGGGATGATCATCAGGTCGAGCGTCACTCGGTAGACACGCCTGCCCGGTTCCCACTCAAGTAAAAATGGTTGTATGACCTCCCCATCCTCATCCGTTCGCGAAACCACTCCTTCAAGCAGTACCACTGGGTATCCATTGTCCAGGGTGTAGGTGAGTTGGCCGTTGGTCCGGTCCCAATTGATGGTGATCAGATTTCCGGTATCGGGATGGTAGAACTCGATGAAGTCACTGGACACCATGGTGTCCCGTATCTGTTCCGGAAGCGGCCTGAAATCCTGACCGGACCGAATCATCGCCGTGATGCGGTGGACGACCATCCTCCCCACAGCATGGGTCGCCGCCTGGTCCGTAGTGGTCTGATAGGCGCGGAACGACGCCTGCAGCGCGACCAGCGTTGCTGCAAGCAGCATTGCCGATATCGACAGTGCAATCAGCATTTCAACGAGGCTGAATCCTCTGATTCTTCTTCTGTCCGAAGTCTTCTTCATCAATAAGCTCCTTCGGTGTAGGTCAGCGGAATCGCTTCGATCGTGATCGGCCACGGTATTCCGTCTGGGAGTTTCGAATCTGGGTTGTAGCGGAGCATGATTTCGCCAAATCCATCGAATGAACTACTGTCTAGATTGGTGCCTTCCAGATCGCCGTCATCAGGCCCGAAATACCCGAGGGTCGTGTTGAATTGATCGGGACTTCCTCCGTAGAACAGAGGGCCGGTATTCTCGACCGGACGAAATGTCATCAACAGCGTTCCGTATACATCGACCGTTCCTCGGGCATCCAGTACTCCGGTAATGATCACGCCGCGGAGGTTGACCACCGGGGTCGATTCCCACTCCTCCGCCTGTTCGTTCTGAAAATTGCCCACGTCCACCGACCAGCCTGGCATCATCATCATGCTTCTTGTGAAGTAGTCCGTTTGCTCTTGGCTGAATCCGTTGATGAATCCCAGTATCTGGTCAGCATCGTCCTGGTCCTGGATGTCTGCATCATCAGGATCGAGATAAAAGCGGGTAGGTCCGGTGAATTGAAGCTTGTTGCGCCAGTGTGTGTATTCGGCGGGTCTGTCACCGGCAATGGCGCCAATGAATGTGCACCCATCGAAGAGAAGATTGTTCGACCAGGATTTGGTGTCCTGGATGTCACTGCTGCCATCCGGATTAGGTGCTGGTTCCAGTCCACTGAACTTGTCTTCGTAGGTCACGTTGCCGTCTGAGTCCTCGATTCGGTCAAGTGCGCCCAGGTAGTTCCAGTTAGGGTGAGTACACTCCGTAGTCGTCTCCACGTAGGTGGTTCCCGTGAAGGTGCAGTTTTCAAATCGGGCGTTTGATCCTCTTGGTATCAGAACATCCGTAAACACCATATTGCGATAGACATCTCGTCTAATCCAGTCGTATGGATTCGGCGAACCTGTAGGCACTGATTCCCACTCACCACTGCCACTGGGGATGAATTCGGTATCGGGATCCGAACCTAGATTCGAGTCTGACTGTTCAGTCAGATCGGGAGTTGAATCAGTCTGGGATCTGTACCAATCCTGGTTATTCGAAAACATGCCCGTGGTCACGTCGCGAAGCAGTTCCTCGGAAGCCTCGAATATCACTGGTGCTTCGTCTGTTTCGGAAAGTACAGGACCCTCCACGACTCCTCGCCAGGGCCCCCCGTTGGCGGTATCCCAATCAGACTCCTTCACCGCAAATGAAAGGGTGCCCCGAACCTTGGCATACATGTCATAGGTGTCGAGTACTCCGTCGTTGTACCCAAGTTGGGTATCCATCTCATCGACTACACCATCCAGGTTGCGATCCGCAAACGCACGGTCAATCAATCGGGCCAGTTGATTGTCTATGTTCTCGAATTCGACCACCACATCAGATATCCCGGCATCTTCAGAGCGCTCGGAATCCCAGATGACCCTTCCATCCGAATTGCTATCGAACGCTTCGAGGAACAGATCAAATTCAGTCACATACTGGTCACCATCAACATCGGAAAGTCCACCTGAACCGCTCAGTGCTTGGCCTTCCTCGGGGTGGTTGGGTCTTAGTCGGCCGTCACCATCGACATCGTATTCCATGACCAATTCCTTGAACTCAGCAAGTGCCTCATCAAGTTCTTCGTCCAGGTACTGGAAATCACTGCGCATCACGATCGGATCGCCGTTTCCCTCGTTCAATTCCCCGGGGTTCATTCCAAAACGGGTCCCCAGTGGGCCTTCGACCAGGACGTTCTTTCCAATCATGATTCGATTTGGACTCACGACAGCAAAGGGTATTTTCTTTGTTACCAGGAACTCCATCGATATTCGTCGAGTTATTCCGCGGTCCTCACCGGTACTGGTGATGCGCACTCTGGTTTCATTCTCCAGATCTTCGACAAGTTCGTAACTCAGTCGGAAGTACATATTTCCATCGCCTTGGTCCAACTGGATCGGTTTAGTTTCAAGCCGACGGCCATTGAATATCTCAGGAAGTAGATTGTCCCCTGGCATTGCATCAAATGAATGGTCGTCTGCAAGGTGTGCGTCAAGAAGCGCTTCCATCAAGCCAGAGGGGTCCGAGGTCGTCTCGTACCCCATTGGCGGAAGCAGTTCCACTTCCGATCCATCGACAGCGATGTTGCCAGACCAGAGGTCTGACCCAAATTCGTTGTCGATTACCCCCTTCTTGACGACCCAACGCCGAGCCTCTGATTCCAGTCGTCTTCCACCAAAAACCAGGCCAGTCTGCGCAGCGCTCGATGCGCGTGACACGTGCAGTGCACTGTCAGCCGCACGGAGGTTGCCCTGCGCCATGATGGCCATTGCCACCGAAAGAGATCCGAATATGACGAGGAACATCATCGCCAGCACGCTGGTTATCCCTCGTCGAACACGAGGTTGAATCTGTTCCTGGCCACCAGGGTTCTGGCAGCTATCCTTTGGCTGAATGTCATTCATTTGGGTGTGATCCACGAAAGTCGTGTCATTTCGGTCGGGGTGGGGTCGCTATCACCCTGGTATCTGATGATCACTTCCACTCTCATCATGTCAGTCGATGCGTCCTCAAGTGGTGTGAGGATGTCAAATGCATCCACGTTTGACACCATGACCACCTGCTCCCAACCAGACATGTCTGAAATCACAGAACGTGATGCGTTGACCGGACCGTTTCCAAGTTCAGCGGAAAACACAAGCCCGCCACCAGGTCCGTCGAAGTCATCGATGTCGTCGTAGTCCTCAAGCGAATACTCATCTTCTTCTGGTCCCCAGTAGGACTCTCCTGTCACCGGGTCGTGACGGGGAAGGTTCAGGGTCATTTCCCTGATTTCATTACCGAGCAGTGTGGCGGTATTGGCCATCGTGGACCAGTTGTTCTTTTCCAAAAGAACCTGTTGCGCAGAGATCATGGCCAATACGCCCGTGCCAATGATCACGGTCGCCAGTGCGGTTTCAACGAGCGTGAAGCCGCTACGGCGCGGATTGCCCCTTCGACTCCTTGTGATTCCAGTTCGTGATGAATTCATGAGACACCTTCCTACCCTGGTCAACCTCCTGAGACCAGGCTGCTCATCTTGAAGATGGGCAGGATGATCGCCATTGCAATGAATCCAACAATTGATCCCATGAGTACGATCATCAGTGGTTCGATCATGCTGGTCATCGACTTGATCGCATCCCGAAGTAGCTTGTTGTAGTACGTCGAGATTTCTTCCAGCACCTCGCCCAGTTTTCCGGATTCCTCACCGGCCGAGATCATTTGTACAACTGACTTTGGCAGCAGGTTTGACCGATTGAGTGTCACCTGAATCTTCTTGCCCTGTTTCACCGAGCCGTAGACAGCACGCCACATCCTGCGATAGAGCCTGTTGCCCGAGATATCACCGGTAATACTGAGGGTGTCCAGCATCGGAACGCCTGCATTCAGAAGTTCGCCCATGGTGTGGAGACTTCTGCTGATGTAGAGAGCCCGAAACATTCGCTTGATTATTGGCGCGGTCAGTTTGAACTTGTCCCACCAGAATCCGCCCAATTCGGTTCGGATGAACGCCATGAATCCGACAATGACCATGACCACCGCTGCGAGAAGAACCCACCAGTAGTCAACCATGAAGTTGGACAGGGCCATGAGAAACTTCGTTGGCCCTGGCAGGGCCGCTTCCTTGCCCTTAAATACCATCGCGAACTTCGGCAGTACGAAAGTCAGCAGGAATACCGTCACCCCAACCGCCATCGTCGCAATCACTCCTGGGTAGATGCTCGCTCCCACGACCATCCGGCGTGTCTCTATCTCCTGCGCCAGGTATGCAGCAATGCGGTCAAGCATTCTTGCAAATGAACCCGACATCTCCGAAGCACGGACCATGTTCACATAGAGCGGGCCAAACAGCTTGGGGTGCTTTGCGATAGCTTCGGAAAACTGCTTTCCGGACTCGATATCCAGTTTGATTTGAATCAGTATCGAGCGGAACTTCTGATTCTGTACTTGATCTGCAATTCCATCGAGAGCGTTTCGAATGGATATACCCGCTCTGATCATCACGGCAAGCTGTGTCGTGAAGTCGAGGATGTCCTTTTGTGTCGGTCCGGATGAGTAGTTCAGCTGCTTGAGCAAGCTGCCTACATCTTTTTTATTCCCGGCTGCCGGCGCCAACTGGAGGACGTGATGCCCTTGATTGCGCAGCATCGACGCTGCGGTCGCAGCATCCTGGGCCGACAGTACACCGCTTTGTGTACGTCCTGTGGCAACCCGTGCTTGATAGCGATACTGAGGCATTGTGTTCGATCCGTCCAGACTTTTCGCTTGCAGTCTCCGCTTATGCGGCGAGAAGTTGTTCCAGCTTTTCGGGATATGCTGCCTGTGCTACCGCATCCTCGTGGCTGATGAGCCCATTGAAATACAGTTCCGAAATAGCGTTGTCTATGAGGTTCATTCCCAACTGTCGATTCGTTTCAATGACATTTGGGATTTCGAAGGTTCGCGCTTCCCGAATGATGTTTCTTACTGCAGGCGTACACAACAGAATTTCAATCGCAGGAACCATCCCCGGTCGGTCAATTCGACTGAACAGAGTCTGGCTGACCACTGCTTGAAGGGTGTTGGCAAGCATCGAGCGAATCTGGTTCTGCTGCCCAGCGGGGTACATGTCGATGATTCGTTCCACGGTTTGTGATGCATTGATGGTGTGCAGTGTGCTCAGGACAAGGTGTCCGGTTTCCGCTGCTGAAATCGCGAGTGCTGCCGTGTCCAGGTCCCGCATTTCACCGACCAGAATGATGTCTGGGTCCTGACGCAGCGCGTGCTTCAGCCCTGAACCAAACGTTGGCATGTCTGCCCCGAGTTCTCGCTGTTCAATCAGGCACTTGTCCGACTCGAAGACATACTCCACCGGGTCCTCAAGGGTGATGATGTGCTTTCGGTACCGTTCGTTCATTGCCTGGATCATTGCGGCGAGTGTCGTGGACTTACCCGACCCGGTATCACCGGTGACCAAAACCAATCCCCGGGGCAGGTACGTCAGTCTCGAAATCACCTCGGGTAGACTCAGGTCTCCCATTGGCGGGATCTTCGTCTTGATTGCCCTGAGTGACAGTCCGATTCCCTGACGTTGGCGGTGTGCATTTGCACGGTATCTGCCGATTTCCGGAATCTCGTAGCTGAAGTCCAGGTCGTTGTTCTGCTGGAACGTCTCGAGCTGGCGCGGGTTGATGATTGAAGTCAGCGTCCGCTCCAGTGTGTCAGCTTCGAGTACTTCGTGTTCCATGGGATGCATCACCGTGTGAATGCGAAGCATCGGCCGATGCCCGGCTACAAGGTGTATGTCCGAGGCATTCAATTCATGGGCGGTGCGTAGGATCTCGTCGAAATGCATTGGCTTGAATCTCCAGCCTGACTCGTCATAACTGTGGCCACGACCGAGAACACATCGGAAGTTCTCACCCACGACTCAAGTC
>NHEC01000088.1 GCA_002171655.1 Planctomycetes bacterium TMED75 | reverse complement strand
TCCGGAGTAATCGATGCGGAGCATCTGGAGCCATCCGAGCTGGCAGCTCGCGCGACGGCAATTACGCGGTCGACTTAGTCGATCCATCCTGTTGTCGATCGCCGTCGCCCTTTCAAGCGCACTCGTCTGCGCGATAGGAAGCGGTATGAACACGATGCGTGCCAGCATCGAGTACCGCATCGACCGGCTGGTGGGATCCGCGGATGTCCGGGTGATCCACGACTACGCCGGGCAGTTTGACGCGGCCCCCCTGAACACCCTGCTTGAATTGGAGGGGGTCGAGGCCGGAGGCGGACGCCTGGGAGGATCACTCACCCTGATCCGAACCGACGAGGCAACCGACGAGTCGGGCCGACGGGCACGCATCACGGTGAGCGCTCGAGGAGCCGACATCGATCCGGAAGATCGTTTCGCCCAGATCGAACTGAGCGAAGGACGCCAGGTGGCCGCCAAGCACGAGATCATTCTCGATCCCATGACCAGCGAGCGCTTGCAGGTCTCATTGGGGGACTCAGTTCGCATCCAGCGCTTCGGCACCCCAATCGATCTCGAAATCGTGGGTATCCAGAATCGTCCAATGCTCGGTGCGCTTCAGAAACCACTGGTCCAGCTTTCACGGGAGACCCTGGTCGAGGCGATCGGAGGATCTGATCGAATCGATGTGTACTCGTTGATTCTTGAAGACTCGGTCGATGTCGATGCCTGGGTCGTACAGCATTCGGACCAAGTCGAGTCCCCACTGGTCCTTGAAGCCACCGAGCGAATCAGTTCGGGCTTCGATCGACAGGTGGAAGGAGGACGACTCGCGTTCATCTTCGCCTCGGTCATCGGATTCCTCGCCTGCTCGATCATCGTGGGCACCGGAATGACCACCGCACTGGTGGAGCAACAGCAGGAACTGGCGATCTCAAGACTGATCGGTGCCTCACGCACCCAGTTGTTTCTTTCGCAAATATCTCTCGGAATCTTTCTGTGCCTGGCCGGAGGACTTGCCGGACTTCCAATCGGAGTGGGCCTGGCCATGGCGCTCACCGCCTGGTTCTCCGATTTTCTGCCCGCGGGCTTCGAGCTCTCCTGGATCTCGCTGGTACTTGCGGTCGGTGGCGCGGTCTTGGCAGGGGTGCTGGGTTCCGCACTTCCCGCCTTCCTCGCTTCAAGGGTCACTCCGATCTCCGCGCTTGCGGTCCAGGCCCGTCCGGCCACACTCCGCGGGGTGGTGATCTGCAGCCTGATCGGGCTGGGCATGATCGGGGTGCAACTGGTATTGATGCTGATTCCCGAAGTGCAGCTTCGATTCTGGATCTACAGCCTTCTGGGGATGCCGATGCTGGTTGGTGGATTCTTCCTGCTGATGCCGGGACTCAGCAGATGGCTCGCCCCTCTGTTGGGAAGACTTGGAGAGGTGTTGTTCCGGATTCCAAGTGGACTGCTGTCCGGTCCCATGCGCTCGGCACCCTATCGACTGGGTCTGACTGCAGGTGCTTTGATGATCGGCATGTCGATATTGGTCTCCACTTGGAGCCATGGAGCCTCGATCCTCGACTCAATCGTCGAACGAGTCAGGTTTGCGGATGCATTCATCTTCAAGACCACCGGACTGTCGGACCAGGAAGTGGAGGTACTCTCCTCACTTCCGGGGGTCGAAGCGGCCTCACCGGTGGGCTACCTCCCGATCCGACTTGGCGCTGAAGCACGGCTGGGCATCAACGCTTTTTCTCCGCAAAATGTGATCTGTGTCGGATTCGAGCCCGAATCCTTTCTCGAACTCAATCGCATTGACTGGATCGAGGGCACTCCCGAGGAGGCGATTCCCCGCCTGCTCGAAGGTGATTCAGTCCTGGTGGCCGAACAGTTTCTCACCGCTCGAGGACTCGGGGTGGGGGACACGATCACTCTGGGGCCTGAGAAGCGGGAGCAGACATTCGAGATCGTCGGGGTCGTTGGTGCAGCAGGCCTCGATGTGGCGACTCAGATCTTCGGGATCAAGTCGCTGTACATGGAACATGCAGTCAGTTGCGTCTTCATGGACTACGAGGCAGTCGCCAGGAATTTCAATACCCGGGAGGCGTACATCCTCCAACTCGTTCTGGACGCCGAAGTCAGCGAGGATGGCGAGGCCGAGCTTCAGTCCGAAGTCACGAGAGTCGCTCCCGGCGCCATGTTCAGCAGCGGCAGGGCAATCAAGAAGATCGTGATGCAGGCAGGAAATACGGTCCTGGGTGTCAGCAGCACCGTGGCACTGGGCGCGCTGCTGCTGGCGTGTTTCGCAGTCGGCAACGTGGTGGCCGCAGGAATCAATGCCCGACGTTTCGAATACGGAGTGCTGCGATCGATTGGTTCATCGCGATGGTTGCTGAGCAGAATCATTCTCGGCGAAGTGGTGGTGATGGGACTCCTGGCCGCACTGGCAGGCACGATCCTTGGAATCTATCTGGCGGTGATGGGCATGGGACTTCACCGGGATCTGGCCGGCGACCTGCTGCGGATATCGTTGCCTCCGACCCCGATCATCCTGGGAACCGTGCTGCTGGTGGTACTCACGATGCTCGCCGCCACCCCCCCGCTGATTTCCCTACTGAGGCGAAAAACCCGCGAACTGGTCGCGGCAGGCCGCTAGCCTCTGAAGACATCCATCATGGCTGAACACTCTTTTCAACTGACCAGCAGCTTCAAGCCGACCGGTGACCAGCCAGGTGCGATCGAGGAACTGTGCCGTGGAGTGGAATCCGGCAGTCTCCACCAGACTCTGCTGGGGGCGACGGGGACCGGCAAGACCTTCACGATGGCCAACGTGATCGAGCGTACCCGAAAGCCCACGCTGATCATCAGCCACAACAAGACGCTGGCCGCCCAGCTCTTTGAGGAGATGAGGGAGCTTTTTCCCCAGAATGCAGTTTCCTACTTTGTCAGCTACTACGACTATTACCAGCCGGAAGCCTACATCCCACAGCGGGATATCTACATCGAGAAGGACGCTTCTCGAAACCCCGACCTGGATCGCCTGCGGCTCGCGGCCACCAGCAACCTGCTCAGTCGGGAAGACGTCATCGTGATCTCGAGTGTGTCCTGCCTCTACGGGCTCGGATCACCAGACGCCTACGCCAACCGGGTCATTCACCTCCAGCGAGGAGCGACTCTGGATCGCCGTGCATTCCTGCTGGGACTTTCCGAGATGCAATACAAGCGAAATGACTTCGAACCCGAGCGAGGCAACTTCCGGGTCAAAGGCGACTGCATCGAGGTCTACCCCGCCTACGAGCAATATGGAGTGCGCGTGGATCTCTTCGGAGATGAAATCGAATCCATGCAGTTGTTTGATCCGCTCACCGGAGAACTGCTGGCCGAGGAGCACAACGTCTACATCTTCCCCGCGGTGCACTACGTCATGCCCGAAGATCAGAGAGAACAGGCGCTCGAGGAGATCAAGGAAGAGCTGGACCAAACAGTCCTCTCGCTTCGAAGCGAAGGAAAGCTGCTGGAAGCGCAGCGACTGCTGGGGCGCACTCGGTACGACCTGGAGATGATCCAGGAAGTCGGGTACTGCTCGGGCATCGAGAACTACGCACGGTTCTTCGATCGAAGAGAACGTGGGAGCCGTGCGTTCTGCCTGCTTGATTACTTTCGCGCAATGCCAAAGCGCGACAAGGACGACTGGCTGGTCATGATCGACGAATCCCACGTGACCATTCCTCAGATCCGGGGGATGTTCCATGGAGATCAAGCCCGAAAACGAACCCTAGTCGAACATGGCTTCAGACTGCCCAGCGCTCTGGACAACCGCCCGATCACCCTGGATGAATTCGAGCAAATCATCCCGCGCTGCGTCTACGTTTCTGCGACACCCGCTCCCTATGAACTCGAAAAGAGTGGCGGACACGTGGTCGAACAGGTCATCAGACCCACGGGTCTGGTCGACCCCCCCATCGAGATAAGGCCGGCCCGAGGACAGGTGCCCGACCTCGTGGAACAGACCAGACGTCGCGCCGAGCGCGGTGAGCGGGTGCTGGTGACCGCCCTGACCAAGAAGCTGTGTGAGGATCTCGCCCATTACCTCGAAAAGGAGGGGCTGAAGGTTCGCTATCTGCACAGCGAGATCGACACCCTGGATCGACTCGACATCCTCGCAGACCTGCGATCTGGTTCCTTCGATGTACTGGTGGGAGTCAACCTCCTGAGGGAAGGACTCGACCTGCCCGAGGTCTCCTTGGTGTGCATCCTGGATGCGGACAAGCAGGGATTCCTGCGATCACAGTCAAGTCTGATTCAGACCATGGGCCGTGCGGCACGCAATGCCAATTCCGAGGCAATTCTCTACGCGGACACCGTCACGGAGCAGATGAAGAACGCCATCGAAGAGGTGGAACGACGTCGCGCACTGCAACTCGAATACAACCGGAAGCACGGCATCACGCCGACCACTATCCAGAAGGCGATTCGTCGGGGAATCGAACAGGAGCTTTCCGCCCATCGCACTGCAACCGAAGCCGTGGGCAAGCGAGCTGAATCCGAAGTGGATCTCGACGATCGCGTCCAGGAGCTCGAGAAGAAGATGCTCGAAGCCGCCGATGAACTTGATTTCGAACTTGCCGCGGAACTTCGAGATCGCGTCGAGCAGCTGCGCAATCCAAAATCGCAGGATAAGAACGCCGCGAAGACCAAGGCAGGCACTCCCGGGTCACGCGCAGGTCGGACCGGGCGCAAGCGTAGAAAATGAACGATGATGGTGGGTGCGGTGACTCAAGGTCGCCAGCAAGGGTGATCAACCGCGACGAAGAGAGCCACGCAGTTTCACGCGGTCGTTGCGGGGCAGAAGCTCGGAAGAATGTGTGCATTCCAATGGCTGATCGGGCGTGGGGTGAGGAGCAAGCACTGGAAGTGCGGTCGTGAGTTGGGGCTGAGCCTCACACGACAGCGGTCGGTGGATGACCGCCGTTTGATCCTCGGGGACTGAAATGATGGAAGCTGCCATGTGGGGGGGGGACCTTGCTTCTCGAACTCGCCTCTGGGTTTCTTTCACTCTGATCGAACACATCGGTTTTTCAACCAAAAGTCCTGATCTTTTTGCAGTATTGCATAACCAACCCCGGACCTTCGAACCCCCTAGAATCACCCGGGGACCAAGGAACCGATGCCAATCACACGACCAGATAAATCAATTCGAATCCGCGGCGCTCGAGAACACAACCTCGCAGGGGTCGATGTAGAGCTTGCCAGAGATCAGCTGATCGTGATCACCGGGGTCTCGGGTTCGGGCAAGAGCTCCCTGGCCTTCGATACGATCTTCGCCGAGGGTCAGCGCAAGTACATGGAATCCCTGAGCGCCTACGCCCGGCAATTCCTCGATCAGATGCAGAAACCGGACATCGAGTCGATCGAGGGGCTCCCCCCCACCATCGCCATCCACCAGCGAGCGGGTGGGCACAATCCCCGCTCGACCGTCGCCACCACCACCGAGATCTGGGACTACCTCCGCCTGCTGTTCGCCCGCTGCGGGACCCCCACCTGCTGGCATCGATCCGGCAAGAAGATCTGCGGTCGGGAGATCTCGGCCACCAGCGCCTCCCAGATCGTCGAGGCGATCATTGGGAATTTCAACGGCCGACGCGTCCAGCTCTGCGCCCCAGTGGTCCGCTCCAAGAAGGGATTCCACAAGGAGGTCCTCGAATCGCTCCAGCGGCAGGGATTCGTCCGGGCCCGGGTGAACGCGGAGGTGATGGATCTTCGGGAAGTCCTGCTCAAGGAGGGAGAAAACCCTCTGGGCATCGGCCGGTATGAGATGCACGATATCGAGGCGGTGGTCGACCGGATCAAGATCGACGATGGAGATCGCCAGCGAGTGGTCGAAAGCGTCGAGACCGCACTCCAAACCGGCGAGGGTTCCCTACTGGTCATCGCGGAAGAATCAGACGGCAACTGGTCTGAGCACCGCTTCAGTGATCGCTTCGCCTGCCCGGACCACCCCGACCACAGTCTGGATTCGATCGAACCGAGACTCTTCTCATTCAACTCCCCCCACGGTGCGTGCTCGGAATGTTCGGGCCTGGGCACCATCCTGGAATTCGACGAGGAACTCGTGGTTCCGGATCCCACCAAGCCGATCGCAGAATCGGTGGAGCCCTGGAGGAAGAACGGCAAGCGAATGAACATCTGGTACGGGCGCCAGATGCGTAAATTCCTCGACAATGCCGGCATCGAACGCGACACCCCGTTCTCGGAAGTCCCCGCGAACCTTCGGACCCTCCTCTTTCACGGAACCAGTGGAAAGGATGAGAAGAAGCTGGGCTTCAAGTTCGTGGGCGTGATTCCAAACCTCCGCCGCCGGATCAAGGAAACGGAAAGCGACCATGTCCGCGAACGACTCCACGGATACACCACCTCCGTGGCCTGCCCCCGGTGCTCGGGCGCCCGGCTTCGACCGGCGTCACTGGCGGTCTTCCTGAAATCCGAAAAGCACACCGCCAATATTTTCGACGTGGCCTCCATGACCATTCGCCAGGCAATGGCCTTCATCGAATCGATGACCATGGATGCTGAACGCACACGGATTGGGGAACCAATCCTGCGGGAGATTGGGGCACGACTGGGGTTCCTCAATTCAGTCGGCCTCGGCTACCTGACACTGGATCGGTCGAGTTCCACCCTTTCTGGAGGTGAAGCGCAACGAATCCGACTGGCGACCCAGGTCGGCAGCGGTCTGGTCGGGGTCTGTTACGTACTGGACGAACCCACCATCGGACTGCATGCCCGGGACAACGACCGATTGATCACCACCCTGCGACACCTCAGTGACATCGGCAACACCGTCCTGGTGGTGGAACACGACGAATCGATGATGCGGGCCGCGGACCAGGTCCTCGACATCGGTCCCGGTCCGGGCCGACACGGCGGGACCGTGGTCGCCCAGGGCACGATCGACGAGATCGCGAAGATACCGGGATCCGTCACCGGCGCATTCCTCTCGGGGCGGGAGACGATCGAGGTCCCCGCCGAACGCAGATTGCTGGATGTCGAGGATGCAATCCAGATCACCGGAGCCAGCGAACACAATCTGCAGAACATGGACGTCTCGATTCCCCTGGGAGGCATCGTGTGCGTCACCGGCGTTTCCGGCTCAGGCAAGTCGACCCTGGTCAACGATGTCGTACTGCGTTCTGCGCAGCGGGAAGTCACCGGAACGCGCGTGGTTCCCGGGGCGGTGAAGTCGGTCACCGGGTTGGAGGAAATCGATCGGATCATCGAGGTTGATCAGTCTCCGATCGGAAGAACCCCTCGATCGAACCCGGCGACCTACACGGGAATCCTGGATGACGTACGCAAGCTCTTCGCTCAGACTGCAGAATCAAAGATTCGTGGCTACCTGCCAGGGCGATTCAGCTTCAATGTCAAGGGCGGTCGATGCGAAGCATGCCAAGGACAGGGTGTCCGAAGAATCGAGATGCACTTCCTCCCCGACGTGTTTGTGACCTGTGAGGAGTGCAATGGCCTGCGCTACAACCGGGAGACCCTGGAGGTGAGATTCCGCGGCAAGAACATCGCCGATGTCCTGGCCATGACGGTCGAGGAAGCGGTCGACTTCTTTGAAGCGCACCGCAAGGTTCATCGGATGCTCGAATGTGTACGCGACGTGGGACTGGGCTACCTTCAGCTGGGCCAACCCTCGACGACGCTGTCGGGCGGCGAGGCCCAGCGAGTGAAACTCGCCTCGGAATTGGGTACCGCCACCCAGGGCCATACCCTCTACATTCTGGATGAACCCACCACTGGACTGCATTTCGCGGATGTGAAGAAGCTCCTGGACGTCATGCAGCGCCTCGCGGACAACGACAACTCCCTGATCGTGATCGAACACAACCTCGACGTGATCAAATGCGCGGACTGGATCATCGACCTCGGGCCCGAAGGTGGATCCGGTGGTGGGCAGGTCATCGCCACCGGGATGCCGGAAGACATCTGCGAGTGCGAAGAGAGCTACACCGGGCAGTTCCTGCTCCCGATCCTCGAGGCCGCGGAAGTCGCCGAAACCGTCTGAGGTTCGGGCTCTTTGCTCAACGGCAGAGCGTGGGTTCACCCACCTCCGGTGGCTGACCTTCCAGGGAGCGGAGTGCATAGACCAGCAGATCGGGTTCCGGCCGGGGAAAGGGACGATCACGGAAGGCGATCGAGCGGAACATGCCCGAGTTCTGAAGCAATGAACGCAACCCGCTGGGAGTCATTCGCCCGAGGGCGCGAGGCTGCTGCAACTGCTGCTCCGGCGACCACCAGGAGACGAGCAGGATGAGCACTCCCTCGGCGGAAAGGAGTCGGTGGCATTCCTTCAGGAGCGCGATGGGATTGGGGTGGCGCTCGAGGACCCGATCGACGAGAAGCAGATCGAAGCTGTCGTCGGGAAGTTGCACCTGCGCGAGGTCCTCGACCAGATAGGGAATGCGATGATCGGGATGCTCCGCAGCAAGGCTTCGGGCTGAATCGACCGACGACGGGCGATCCTCGAGCGAGGTCACCAAGATTTCGTCCCGGGCGAGCGCGGTCTCCAGCCGACCGTCACCGGAACCGAAGGAGCCAATCCGGACCGGGCGCCCGGGAACCACGAGATTTCTCACCAGATGCGCACGATTTTCAAGAGCTTCTGAATCGGAGTCGATGCCGGTCCGTGACAACCCCTCGGGCAATTCGGCCGGGGGAACCAGTTTCGTGCCGAGTCGTGCACGCATCTGATCCATGTCGGGGCAGAGCCGATCAAACCCCCACTTCTCATGGAAGATTCTGCGGGAGTGCTTGATGCCTTCAGGTCGGTCACTTCTCGAGGGTCGATTGCGTCGCAGCGCCAGGCGATGTTCGTAGCGCAGAGAAGGGTCGGCACGAAGCGTCCAACCAGCTTGGCGCAGGCGAACCGTCAGATCGACGGTCTGACCCCGGAGAATCGATTCGTCGTAGGCTCCGATCGATTCAAAGGCACTTCGACGCATGATGTGGCAGCATCCCATGACGTGGTCGGGTTCGAGAGGATCAAAAGAGAATGTCCCCGGAAGCCCCGCCCCCAGATGCTGGTAGCCGTGTGGATGGAAGAGCAGATCGCCCAGGCCCAGCACGCTTCCGTCGGGAGCGAGCTGGCATCCCCCCAGCACACCGAGCCGTTCATCGGAGGCAAAGTGCCTCAGCGCAGACTCCAGCCAGTGCTCACCGAAGAGGACGATGTCGCCATCGAAGCGGAAGACCAGCGGCGAGGTCGTGGCAGCCATCAGGCGATTGAGCATCGAGGAAAGAACACCGGAATGCTCAAACTCGAACAACCTGCAGGAAAGTGAGGACTCCCCACCGCAGCGCGCGGCCCACGCACGGGCGGTCTGGAGTGAATCGTCGGTGGAGCCGTCGTCACCGATGAGGACTTCCACCCGAGAGGGCTGGTGGGCAAAGGCACTTTCAATCGAACGCAGCAGATCGCCGAGCAGATCGGTTCGCCCATCGTGGGAGCTCTCCCGGCCATTGTTGTAGTTGGGGATGATGATCGAGGCCTCAGGCGCCATGGGGAGTGCTCCAGGAGAATCGACGCACCTTGCCAAGCACGCATTCAGAGCCGATGATCAGTCCATGCACGAAGACGCACAGATCGCACTCAGAGTACTGATGATGCCCAGTCACACCAACCACGAGGCCACCATCTTCGGGGGCGTGATCCTGAGCAACATTGACCAGGCAGCCTACGTCGAAGCGCGTCGTCACGGCGTGCACCGCTGGGTGACGGCCGCGGTCGATCGAGTTGATTTTCTGGAACCGGTGTACATGGGGGACATCGTAAGCTACTGGGCACGGACCTCCCGAAAGGGCACCACCAGCGTCACGGTCAACGTGGACGTCGTGGCCCAGCGGCGAAAGACGGGGCGAGACTGCAAGGTCACCACCGCCGAACTTGTGATGGTGGCAATGGGACCCGATGGCAAACCCACCCCATTCGACGAGGAACATACCCCGGAAAGCAGCTAGATCGCCTGCGCAGAGAAAGACCTCGGGCCTGTTCCGGATCGTGAGATAGGATGCTCGGATGCAACCACCCGCTCGAAGCCTGAGGACATGAGTCAGGAGCCACTCCAGGCCGCCGCACTGATCTCGGGAGCTGGACGCACCATCCGCTCTCTGGAGCTGTCAATCCGCGCCCAACGGATTCCGGTGCGGATCGGGGTGGTCATTGCCCACGACGAACAGCTTCCAGGGGTGCGGGCCTGCAGGGAACTCGGGCTCGAGGTCACCATCGTCCCCGGATCTCCCGGAGCGCACACCAGTGACCTCGTCGACCGGGTCCTGCTTGAGCACGGTACTCGACTGATCTGCCTCGGAGGCTACCTGCGCAAGTTCCGCGTAGGCGAACTCTGGAAGAACCGGGTGCTGAACATCCACCCAGCCCTCTTGCCAGACTTTGGTGGACGCGGGATGTACGGGAATCGGGTTCATCAGGCGGTCCTTGAATCCGGCTGCTCCAAGACCGGATGCACGGTGCACTGGGTCGACGAGGAATACGACCACGGTGCGCACCTGCTCCAGAAAAGTTGCCGGGTGCATGCGAAAGATGACGTGGAATCTCTGGCAGCTCGAGTGTTCGAACTGGAATGCCAGGCGTATCCGGAAGCGCTGGAGATGATCGACCGAACTCATCTTGATGCAGGGCTCTGCGAGGTGGATCACGCATGAGACGGTTTCTGGAAATCCTGATCGCGATCGTGCTCCTGTTCGGGTCGAATACCGTGCAACCGGCTGCCGGACAAGCGACGAAACCTTCGAGAATTGCACTGGAACGACAGATCATCACGGCATTCGGACGTGATGACGTGGGCCGGGCGTTGATGCTGATCGATCGCTATCTGCTGCACTGGCCCAATGACTCGAACATGCTCTACAACTCCGCATGTGGACATGCCCTCAGCGGTGATCGGGAACGAGCGGCCGCACAGTTGCTGGAAGCGGTCCGCAAGGGATTTCGAGATTTCGACTACATGCAGACCGATGAGGATCTGACCCTGATCCGTGACCATGACGTCTTCCTGGCGATTCTCGAAGCTCGAGAGCGAATACGAAAAGCGGCTCCCGATCCCGCCCCCTCGAAGGAATCCTCTCCCAGACGCGATTCCGACACTGCATTCTCCAGCCCGCGTTCGACCCGAGGGAGCGAGGAATTCGCGGAGTGGCGAGAACAGCATGGTGATGAATACACCTTCGAAAGCCTCCCAGAACAACGACTCCACGTCGCCTCCACCCTGCCGAAAGAGGCCCGGGAAGAGATGATGACCATGCTGCAACGCCAAGGACGCTTCATGTCCGAACAGCTGTTCGGAGAGGTGCAGCCGGACTGGGTCTTCCTGCTCATACCCTCTCGTCGGGATGCGAGCCGTTTCGAGCTGGATGACCGAACCGCCGGGTGGTACGAGCATTCCAGGCGAATGCTGACCACCGCGGACATCGGCGCCTCACTTCGCCATGAATTCGTCCACGTGCTGCACTGGGGGCACATGGACAGTGTGGGACAACGACACCCGATGTGGATTCAAGAGGGACTTGCCTCGCTGTTCGAGGAATACACGATCAGCGCCGACGGTGAGCAGCTGAGGTTCAAGCCCAACGAACGCCACAATGTGGTCTACGACCTGGTGACCAAGGGACAAGCCCCTCCCTGGCGACAGATGTTCGCGATGAACACCACTCGATTCATGAGGGCCGCAAATCGACTGTATCCCGTCACGCGTTCGATCTTCGAATTCATCGCCGACCGAAAACTACTCAACCGGTGGTATGCGAGCCTGATTCGTACTTCAGATCGGGACCCCAGTGGGATCCTGGCGATGGAGGAGGCTTTCGAAAAATCGATCGAGGAGATCGAACGCTCCTGGATTCTCTGGGTGAAATCTCGAGGCCGGTACGACGATTCGATCGGGCGTGGAGATGCCTCGATTGGAATCAAGGCGGAGAACGACGTCGATGGATGCCGGGTCACAGTGGTCCACGAAGGCAGCGGGGCCAGTGAATCGGGGATGCTCGTCGGCGACGTCATCGTGCGGTTGGGATCTCGAAGTGTTCGCTCTACCAGAGAGTTGATGCTCGAAGTCGCCCGACGCCAGGTTGGTGAAGTCGTGGTGATTCGGGTCCGACGAGGCAATGCGTACCGCGATCTCTCGGTCTCCATGAAACCACTGCCCCGATGATCCCAAAAAGCTTCGGAATGGTGTCCTGAGGCTCACTGGCGTACGATGGGGACTGATGGCCAAGGCGAACAGCAAAACCTTCAGAGGAGATTTTCGCCGGTTCTTCGTAAAAGGACTCGCGGTCTTGTTGCCGACCGTTCTGACGCTCTGGATCCTGGTCAAGGCCTATGAGTTTGTGGACGTGGCGATTGCTCAACCGATCAACAGCGGGATCCGACTGGTGATGAACCAGGCCACGCCACACGTGGGTTTTCTGCAGGAAGCGTTCGAACCGACCCAGGATTCCGTGGATCGGGAGATGGCCCGGATCGAATCGGAAAATCGGGGGAAGAAGACCGCTCAGGAAGTGAAGTCACAGGTTCGAGCCGAGCTGATTCTTCGATGGTGGGAAGCCCGCTGGTACATGAATTTCATCGGCCTCTTCGTGGCGATTCTGGCGGTGTATATCGCGGGTCGGCTTCTGGGTGGATTTCTGGGCAGGGGAATCTACAACAAGCTCGAATCGCTCATCACCACCATTCCCGGCATCAAGCAGGTCTATCCCTACGTCAAGCAGGTCGTGGACTTTCTCTTCAGCGATGAAAAACCCATCAATTTCAACCAGGTGGTCCTGGTTCAATATCCAAGGAAAGGGGTCTGGGCGGTCGGATTGGTCACGGGATCACCGATGAAATCCGTCCAGAACACGATGGCCCCTGATGGCGAGACCGGCCTGACCATCTTCATCCCGAGTTCACCCACCCCATTCACCGGATACACGATCAGCGTTCCCCAGGAAGAGGTTGTGGAACTGCCCATCACGATCGATGAGGCCCTTCGTTTCACCATCTCTGGGGGGGTACTCATCCCGTCTCATGAAACGATCGGGGATTCCGGCGGTACGCCACTACCAGAAGCGATTGATTCTGAAAAAGATCCCCCACTCAAGGATTGATTGAGCGAACAGTCAGGCAGCAAACTGCCCTCAAGGGCCATGAAGGGATTTTACTCATGCAAGTGACCATCACCGGACGCCACGTCAACGTCACCAATCATGTGGAAGGCTATGCCCGAGAACGAGCTGAAAAGCTCCCCCACTACCTGGATACGATCTCCAGGGTCGAAGTCACGATAGACAGGGAAGGCAATGACTACACCTGCGAGTACCATGTGCATGCCGAGGGCCACGATGTTTTCGTGGCCAAGGCACACGACCGTGACCTCACGGCCTGCATCGATCTGGTCCATGACAAGGTTGTTCGACAGTTAAACGACTGGAAGAGCCGAATAAGGGACAATCACCACTGAGTCCTGATTTCGGGACCCGCACGCGGATAAGCCCTCTTGTTCCTCAGGAATTGCCACCATGAAGCTTCGCGAAATAGTTGTAGAAAAAGCACTCATCCCGGAACTCAAGTCTGAGAAACGGGAGGACGTGATCAAAGAGTTGATCGAATCCCTGATCACTGCCGGTTCGATCGACTCGGATCTTCGTGAGGAATTCACCAAGGCGGTACTCAGTCGCGAGCGAAAGGGATCCACGGGATTCGGCCACGGGGTCGCCGTCCCCCACGTGAAGAGCTCCAAGGTGGATACCATTCTGGTGACGATCGGAATTTCCGAGAAGGGGATTGATTTCAATGCGCTGGACAAGCAGCCGGTCTACTCCCTCTTCCTGCTGCTCAGTCCGGAAGACCGACCGGAGGAGCACCTGGATGCCATGGAGGCGATCTTCGCGAATCTGTCTCAAGAACAGTTCCGCAAGTTCCTCAAGCAGGCTTCTACCGTGGAGGAGATTCTCACTCTGCTCGACGAAGCGGATACTTCCCAGGTTCGATGAGCGGACCATGACCTTCGCAACCGAACGAGGCAACGCTGACAGGAATTGAAAGACGACCCGTGGAGCGATGCAAAGTAGAGATTCTGAACAAGCTTGGCCTTCATGCAAGGCCAGCGATGACGTTTGCAGAGAAGGCGTCTGAGTTCACGTCGACCATCACGGTCCGCAGAATCGACTCCGAAGACTCGGTGGACGGGAAGTCGATCATGCAGATGCTGATGCTGGCCGGCACCATGGGAACCAAGCTGGAGATCGTCGCGGATGGGGACGATGCGAAAGCTGCTCTGGGGGCGCTTCAGGAACTGGTGAATGCACGGTTCCAGGAAGACGAGTGAGCCCACTGAGCGTGCATGTTCAGCCAATGGTCTCGGAACCGGCACCCCTTGCAAGCAGATCCTCGATCGCACTTCGCGGAGAAACTCCCTCGAAGAGAACACTGTGGACGGCATCGATGATCGGGACCTCGACGCCGTGAGTCTTGGCCAGCTGCACCATCGCGAGCGTCGTTTCGACCCCTTCGACCACGCATTGTGAACTGGCCAGATAGTCCTTCAGACTCATTCCTGCGCCAATGGCCTCTCCACAACTTCGATTGCGGCCATCCGGACTGAAACAGGTGGTGGCCAGATCTCCCACTCCGGAAAGGCCGAAGAACGTCTCCCGGCGGGCATCGATTGCTTCACCAAGACGAACGATCTCAGCCAACCCTCGAGCCAACAATGCACTCTTGGCGTTGAATCCCTGACCAAGACCGTCAAGAATGCCCGCTGCGATCGCCACGACGTTCTTGACCGCTCCGGCAAACTCAACTCCGACCAGATCATCGTGGGTGTAGATTCTGATCCAGGGCGTGCTGAACGTCTTTTGCACAATGCGTGCGGCTTCGGAATCTTCACTGGCAGTGATCATGGTGGCGATCTGGCGGGCGACGAGTTCAGTGGCAATCGTCGGACCCGAAAGACAGACTCCAGGGCCACCGTGGTCTCCAAGGACCGAACGAAGAACTTCGGTCGGACGGAGAAGACTCTTGACCTCGATGCCTTTGGCAACACTGACCAGGATGGGTGCGGCCTCGAGATACTCGCCCAGCCCGGAGAACACCGGACGGATGAACTGGCAGGGAATGGCGCAGATCACAAGTCGAGCCCCGCGAAGGACGGGCCCTGCCTCCGATGAGATCAACATCGACTCCGGAGCCTGGTAACCAGGCAAGCGAGGGGAGCGGCGGGTTTGGGCCAGCTCCTCAACGTGGTCGGGAAAGGGACCCCAGACCCGCACATCATGGCCATTGGATTCAAGCAGATCCGCCATGACCAGACCCATCTGTCCGTCTCCGATCACTGCAACTGACTGGGAAGTGGCCGTTTGCTCACTCACGTTGGGAACCTCCGCTGCGGGGAATTGGCTCAGGACATCGAGTCCGATCGAACCGGGGACCCTGCCGAGCGTACAAAGAAGAGGATGGATCTGCCGCCTTGGCCCCCCGAGGAAGGTAGTATGTCGCACTCACCTTGATCCAGCAGATACGAACCAGTCCTTCAAGGGACACGCCAATCCGGTGGTTCGTTGAGCCGAACCACGAAGCATTTGGAGTTTTCGCATGGGCGACTCGACCGCGCTCTCCTCCCAGAACGACCCCCACAACAAAAAAAGTGCCGACCGCAGCTGGGACGCGGGCGGCGCGCAGAAGCTGGAACGACAACTGTTCTTCGCGCTTCTCGGTGGCATGCTGTTGCTTGTGGCGTGGATTGGTCAGTTTGCGTTCGGGTTCGATCAGCAAGTCGCCGATGTGGCAGCCACCTGCGGTGCACTGATTCTGGTGCTGCCCCTGGCCCGAGGCGCAATCAAGGAGATTCTCAATGGCACGCCTTCGAGTGACGCCCTCGCCAGCCTTGCAGTCCTGGCGGCAATCGCAGTTGGAGAATACCTGGCAGCTGGTTTTCTGGCTTTCTTCCTGTGGATCGCGGAACTGGTCCTTTCACGAACCGCCTGGGGTGCCCAGCGAGCGATTCGGGAACTGGTCGAGCTGACTCCGGACATGGCCCGCCTGGTCGGAGCCGATGGCGCGGAAGAAGAGACCTCCTTGCGAAACGTCAAAATCGGCTCGGTGGTCCGCGTTCGACCCGGTGAAAACCTACCCGTCGACGGACGAATCATTGATGGTCGAACGGACATCAACCAGGCATCACTCACTGGTGAAGCCATCCCCATCGAGGCCATCACCGGCACCGAGGTCTATGCAGGGACCACCAACCTCACCGGACAGGTGGATATTGAGGTCACGGCAATTGCCGGTGAGACCACGATCGGAAAGGTCGAGCAGCTGATTCGAGAAGCGGAATCGACCAAGGGACGCCGTCAGGAACTGATTGAAAAACTCGCTTCCTACTACGTTCCGGTGGTGCTGATGGTTGCGATCGCAGTCGGATTCTTCACCGCCAACGGCGCGGATCCCGCCGCACGTGAGGCAGCAGCCGTTCGAGCAATCACGGTTCTCGTGGTCACCTGTCCCGGAGCCCTGCTGATCGCCTATCCGACGGCCATGGTGGCTGCCTTCGCAGCGGCGGCTCGGCTGGGCATCATGATCAAGCAGACCAGAACCCTGGAAGCCGCAAGCCGAGTGGACACCGTGGTGCTGGACAAGACCGGCACGCTCACCACCGGCAAGTTCGCGGTGAGTCGTCTCGCTCCCGCTGAGGGGGTTGAAGGAGCCACTCTTCTTCAGCGGGCCGCAGACGCCGAGCAATCCTCAAATCACCCGCTGGCACGCAGCATTCTCGAAACCGCCGAGCGAGCCAGAATCACACCCAAAGCGCTCACGTCCTACAGTGAAATTCACGGCCGTGGAGTCAAGGCCGAGACCGAACAGGGCGTGGTCTATGCGGGCCGACCCGATTGGTTGGTGGAGCTGGCCCCGGGTATCCGGGATCAGGTCGCCCAGGTCGAGGGAAAGATCGAAGGCATGTCGGGGGTCCACGTCATGTTGGATGCCCAGTATCTGGGAGCCGTTGGCCTCGAAGACGCCTTGCGTTCCAACGCGGTGGAAGCCGTTGCGGGACTTCGTGAAGCGGGCATACGAAGAGTGTGCATCTTCACCGGAGATCGACTTTCAGTCGCCAAGCGTGTCGGACAAACGGTCGGTGTGGATTCGATCGAGGCTGAATGCCTGCCCGAAGAAAAGCACGAAGAACTGAAGTACCTGATCTCCAAGGGACATCGCACGCTGGTGGTCGGCGACGGCATCAACGACGGCCCGATCCTGGCTTCGGCCGAAGTCGGTGTCGCCATGGGCCTGACCGGCTCGGACATTGCCACGAATTCCGCCGGCGTCGCCTTGATGAATGATGACCTGCGTCACCTGCCGTTCCTGTTGGACCTTGCCCGACGTGGCCGCGGTATTGTGGCCCAGAACATCGCGGCCAGCCTGGTACTCGCGGTGATCGGCTTGGCGCTGGCAGCGACCGGTCAAATCGATATCTACGTCACCCCCTTCTACCAGGCGGTTGCCTATGTCTTCGTGATCGCCAACAGCCTCCGTCTGGTGCGATTCGGGGAAGACTTTGCTGAAGAAGAACAGCGACGAGTCACCGAAGAAGCTGCGAGGAAAGCTCGCCCCCGGCGTCGCAGCCGAGATCTCAGTGCTCAGGCGCCCTCCGCAGCAACCAGCTGAGCCATTCAGAACAACCGTTTGACGCCCCCACGCTCTCGTGGGGGCGTTTTGAACGTTTTGACCGTTTTTCCGCAGCCAAGATTCTCAGATATGGTATAGTTCGTGTCAATTGAACGATATGAACGTTTTATACACCTTGAGATGGAACAAACACATGATTTCAATGCTTGTAAGCTCACTCTGCCTGACGGCCTGCAGCGTCTCTTCCACTCCAGCCGGTGACACGATTCCAGCCCTGGCCGTCTCTTCAGGACGACTGGACACCCTGGTCGCCGCAGTCCAGGCGGCCAATCTGGCCGATGCACTGTCGAGCGAAGGTCCCTTCACCGTCTTCGCACCCACCGACGAAGCCTTCGGGCGTCTGGATGAAGGCACGATCGAAGCATTGCTGGAAGAGCCAGGCCGAGCCACACTGGCCAGAATCCTGACCCACCACGTTGTTCCCGGCCGACTTGAGGCACGAGACCTCGTCGAGCTTGATTCAGTGGAAACTCTGGCAGGCACCACCCTTCCCCTCGCCGCCCTGAAGGGCCGACTTCTGGTGGATGAGGCAATCGTGGAAACCGCCAACCTCAATGCAAGCAATGGAGTCGTTCACCTCATCGACCGTGTGATGTTGCCCCCGGTTCAAGTCTCGCCCCTTCAGGAGCTGATGACCATGACCATCGATCGAGGCGTGCCCCTGTACAACAACGGTGACCCCGGTGCGTGCTGTGCGGTCTATGCCACCGCGCTGGATGCAGTCACCTTGAGCAGTGGCTGGGGACTCACTCCCAACCAGATCGAAAACATCCGTGGCGCACTTCAGAATGCCAACAACATGCAGGATGACGGCTCACGTGCCTGGGCCTACCGCCGGATCATCGATGCCCTCTTGCAGAACCAGCAGATGTCATCGACCAGCCGCCCCCAGCCCACGGATGCTCAGAAGGTCTTCACCTTCGAGGATCGATCGGAGCTTCAAGGATGGAGAATCGTGCTGGACGGCGTGATGGGTGGCCTCTCTACCGGAAACCTGTCGCTTGAAAACAATTCGATGCTCTTCACCGGAGAGACCTCACTCAAGAACAACGGAGGATTCTCTTCGATCCGGTGCGCCGTACCCGAAGGCGTGTTTGCGGACTCGGACTCGATCAAGCTTCGTGTTCGTGGCGACGGACGCACCTGGATCATGGGTACCCGGAAGAGCACCTCGATGGGCGGCGACTCGTTCTGGACCAGATTCAAGACCACCAAGGGCGTCTGGGAAGAAGTGACGATTCCAATCGATGGGATGGAGCGACACTTCTTCGGCCAGAAGGCACCGGGTTCGATTTCACCCGACCAAGTCAAGGCAATTGAGTTCTACATGTACGACAAGAAAGCTGGACCATTTTCCCTCGAGGTCGATTCGATCGAGGGTGTCAACACCAGCGCCTGAGCGCAGAGGCATCCCCCACGGCTGGGCTTTCCGTTTCTCCGAAAGCCCGGTCTGCCTCACGCAATGGTGATTTCATCGTTCAAGTAGACGTCCTGGATGGCGTGGAGCAACTCCACGCCATCTTTCATTGGTCTCTGGAACGCCTTGCGACCGGAGATCATTCCAATACCACCAGCTCGCTTGTTGACCACCGAAGTTCGAACCGCCTGGGCCAGATCGTTCTGGCCCGATCCGCCACCGGAGTTGATCATGCCGGAGCGACCGCAGTAGCAGTTGAGAATCTGGTATCGGGTGAGGTCGACGGGATGGTCGCTGCAGAGCTCCGTGTACATCAAGTCGTCGTACTTGCCGAAGGACGCCCCACCTTCGTTCAAAGCGATGTACCCACCGTTGAGCTCAGCCTGCTTCTGCTTGATGATGTCCGCCTGAATGGTGACTCCGATGTGGTTGGCCTGCCCGGTGAGGTCCGCCGAGACATGGAAGTCCTTGCCATCCTTCTTGAACGCCGGATTGCGCAGGTAGCACCAAAGCACGGTGGCCATGCCTAATTCATGGGCGTGCTGGAAGGCTTCGGCGATTTCAACGATCTGTCGATGCGAGCCTTCAGAACCGAAGTAGATGGTCGCACCGACGGCGGTGGCTCCGAGGTTCCAGGCTTCTTCGACCGTGCCATAGAGGATCTCGTCGTACTCGTTCGGGTAGGAGAGCAGCTCGTTGTGATTCAACTTGCAGAGAAACGGAATCTTGTGAGCGTACTTTCGGGAGACCGAGCCGAGGACACCAAAGGTGGTGGCCACTGCATTGCAGCCGCCCTCCATTGCCAACTTGATGATGTTTTCGCCATCGAAGTAAAGAGGGTTCTTGGCGAAGGAGGCCCCACCGGAATGCTCGATTCCCTGGTCGACGGGGAGCATCGAGAGGTATCCGGTCCCGCCGAGGCGACCGTGATTGAACATCTGCTGAAGTGACTTCATGACCTGAGGATTTCGATCGGTAGGACCGAAGATACGCTCGACCCAGTCGGATCCAGGGAGGTGAAGGAGCGACTTGTCGACCTTCGCAGAGTGGCCGAGCAGGCTGCTGGATTCTGCTCCGAGAAGTTCTTCAATTCGACTGGTACTGGTGTTCATCATGAGTCCCCTGAGATCTGGAGTGGTGTGCCAAGCGCAATGGTCGCCATGGTAGCGGCCCTTGTGGGGAAATTCCTATACTTGACACCACAGATGAACCTGGAGCTTGACCAATTCTCCTCAGTGGTGGCCATCCTTGCGATGCTGGTAGGTGGTGGGATACTGGTGTTTGGAGCACACCTGCTCGTAACCGCAGCGGTTGCCATCGCCAGAAGGGCGAAACTCTCACCATTCTTCATTGGGGCGACACTTGTGGCCTTTGGGACCAGTGTTCCCGAACTCGCCGCCTCGCTCTATGCAAATCTGACCGACCGAGAAGGGATCGCCCTAGGCAACGTCCTGGGGTCCAACATCGCCAATCTGGGACTGGTCCTGGGAGCCGTGGCGGTGGTGCGGCCGATCCAGGTCTCAGGTCGAAGCCTCAGCAAGGATCTGATTCTGGTGGTGCTGGTGGGACTGGTGCCATTGATGGCACTTCCATTCAATGATCAGCTGACCCCCTGGCACGGAATTCTCCTTCTGGGAATTCTCGGGGCCTACTTCTGGTCGGTTCGTTCCCAGCGTCACCAACTTCCCGGAGAAGGTGACGAAAGCACCGCAAGGATATCGACCTGGCTGATCGTGATCGGGCTGATCTTGGGACCCTTGATGCTGGTCGCCGGATCCCAGCTGTTCGTCGAAGGTGCAGTGGTTGTGGGTCGCCGGATTGGTATTTCGGAAACGGTGATCGGTTTGACGGTCGTCGCTTTCACCACCTCGTTGCCTGAACTCGTGACCAGCATCTACGCCGCGCTCAAGGGGCACCAGGAGCTGGGTATCGGCAACATCCTCGGATCCTGCATCATGAACGTGTTGGGCATACTGGGACTTGTCCTGCTGTTTGGTTCGATCCAGGTCGATCCCCAGATCTACCTGGTCGACCTTCCCGCACTGATGGTGGTCTCAATTGCTGCGGTACCCATACTGATCAGTGGCCGATCGGTCATAAGACTCGAGGGTGCTCTGCTGCTGCTGATCTACGTCAGCTACATCTCGGTCCTGTTCTTTCTGGTCCCCGGCTGGTTCGGAAGCTCAGGAACTGAATGAACTTGGGACGGATTCTGAAGAGTTAGAAATCCCGGGGCCCTTCGATCCACGCCCCCCCCAGGACCAGATCCTCTTCATAGCACACCACCGCCTGACCGGGTGCGACCGCCGTTTGAGGATCGTCGAATCGAACCTCCAGCTGGTTGTCGTTGGTCAGTCGAACCGCCCCGCCTACCGGATCCGCGTTGTATCGGATGCGGACCTCGCAGGATCGCCAACCCGAGTGTCGATCCACCAGCCAATTGACCTCACGAGCACGCAAGCCCTTCGAGAGAAGTGCTTCACGAGGCCCGACCACCACCTCGTTGGTCTGTGAGTTGCGCTGCAGGACGAAGAGCGGAATGGAAGAGGCCACACCAATGCCGCGCCGCTGCCCGACGGTGAAGTGCTGGTGACCGGGGTGTGTGCCAAGCTGCTGCCCGCCCTGATCGACGATGGCTCCCGGGTGCACGCCATCTTCAGAATGACGACCAACCAGGTTGGCGTATTTCCCGTCGGGTACGAAGCAGATCTCCTGGGAATCAGGCTTGTCGAAGACTGGCAAACCGAGTTCGCGAGCCATTTCTCGCACATCGGACTTATGCATTCCCCCGATTGGGAGCAGCATTTCCGCGAGCCGTTCGGGGCGTGCGCCAAAGAGCACGTAGGACTGGTCCTTGTCGTGGTCGAGCCCGCGAAGCAGGTGGTGCGCGCCTCCGGGAGTGGATTCAACCCTGGCATAGTGACCACTGGCGACGTGACTGGCCCCGATTTGAGCGGCGTATTCATGAAGTCGCCCGAACTTCAGCCAGTCGTTGCAGCGGACACAAGGGTTTGGAGTTCGTCCAGCGTCGTATTCCGCCACGAAGTACTCGATGATGCGGGAGAAATCCCGCTTGAAATCCACCACGTAGAACGGCATGTCCAGACGAGCGGCGACCGCCCGAGCGTCGTCGGCGTCGTTGATCGAGCAGCAACCCTGCTTGCCGATCTTCACATCACAATCGGACTGGAGGCGCTCACCAGGAGAGCCCAATCGCATGAACAGACCCACCACCTCGTGACCCTGCTGCTGCAGAATCGACGCGGCAACTGATGAGTCCACTCCACCACTCATCGCGACCAGGACCTTGTTTCGAGTCTGGGGCATGGTGAGAGTCTAGATGATCCCGCGAGAAGGACTGTGGGAAATCTGTCGATCGTGGCAAGCCCACCTCACCCGGCAAGCCACTCGGATAGCCTCCAGGCATGCTGATCTACGCAGGCATCGATGAGGCGGGCTACGGCCCGATGCTGGGCCCCCTGTGCATTGGGGGTGCCTGCTTTCGTCTCGAGCATGCAGAGGCACAGGATGGGCCACCGGATCTCTGGGAATTGCTGGCTGAAGCCGTCTGCCGAAAGCCTTCTGACAAGAAACGCCGACTGGCCATCAACGATTCCAAGCAGCTCAAGGGAGCGGCCAGTGGAAAATCGCACCCCTGCCGCCACCTGGAACGCGGCCTGCTGGCGGCGATCGCATCCAGCCAGGTTCCGATGCCGGGTTCGGATCTGGCTCTCTACGAACGACTGGAAACCAGTCTTCCACGGGAACCCTGGTACGCCGGAGCAGACATTGAGCTTCCTCTGGCCGGGACGATGGAAGAGCATCGGATCCAGGCGGCCGTACTCAGACGCGCCCTCGAAAACAGGGGCATTACCATTGAATCGATCCGCTGTGAGACAGTCCATCCTCAACAGATCAACGAGGCCGCCGGCCGCCATGAACGCAAGAGCGCACTCAATCTGGCTGGAGCCCTGAGATTGGCCGACCAGATTCGCCGGGACCACCCTGAAGCGCACCCGAGAATCGTGATCGATCGACAGGGTGGACGCCAAAGCTATCGGGAGCAGTTGTCTCTGGCCTGGCCGGGTGCAACGGTCCGGATCCTGGGTGAGACCCCGGGAATCAGCCGGTATCGACTCGACTTTCCTGAAGGGCCGATCACGATTTCCTTTGAGGCCGGCTCGGAAGAAAATCACCTCCCCAACGCGCTTGCCTCCATGACCGCCAAGCTGGTCAGAGAACTCCATATGGCCCGTCTGAATCGCTTCTTCGGTCAGAAAATCCCGGAATTGAAGCCAACAGCGGGTTATGTGCAGGATGGACGGCGATTCATGAGGGAAGTCGACCCCGTCTGCCGGGAATTGGCCCTCGAGCAGAAGCAGCTGGTTCGAGCCGTTTGAGCCCTCTGGCTTGGATCTTCTTGCTTGAATTACACTTCTTTCGTCGATAGAATTCCGGATTCCATGTTTTTGAGAGTCCCGGCGAATCTTTGACTGCTCCAAGGGCAGCCACACCCAATGCCGCGGACTGAGCATTTCACGTATGACTGGTCGAGCGTTTCATGGAAAACTCTCGGTCAAAATCCGGCACCGAATTTGCACAGATTTGAAGAGCGCCTTCTCCGAACGGATCTCGTTCCAGTTCGGCATCGTTTCTGACACTCCACCTTCGCCCCTACAAACCCCCCTACTCCGAACTGGATCACCTGATGAGTACCGACCTCTCCAAAGTACGCAACATCGGCATCTGCGCACACATCGACGCCGGCAAGACCACCGTCACCGAGCGAGTGCTCTACTACACGGGCATGAACTACAAGATGGGCGAAGTGCATGAAGGCACTGCGACCATGGACTTCCTCGAGGAAGAACAGGAACGTGGAATCACGATTCAGTCGGCAGCGACCACCTGCCCCTGGACCTACGACGACGTTGATTACAAGATCAATCTGATCGACACCCCCGGACACGTGGACTTCACGATCGAAGTCGAACGATCCCTGCGCGTGCTCGACGGAGCAGTCGCGGTCTTCGATGGCAAGGAAGGCGTCGAGGCGCAGTCGGAGACGGTCTGGCGTCAGGCTGACCGATACGACGTCCCCCGTCTCTGCTTCATCAACAAGATGGACAAGATCGGGGCGAACTTCAAGTTCTCCTTCGATTCGATCAAGACCCGCCTCGGCGCCAATCCGATCGCAGTCCAGATCCCCATCGGAGCTGCCGACGAACTCGAGGGCATCATCGACCTGCTCGAGATGCGCGCCTACTACTTCGATGCCGGTGAACTGGGCGCGAAGGTCGAAGAACGTGACATTCCCGCCGATATGGCTGAAGAAGCCCAGGAATGGCACCACAAGCTCGTCGAGATGGCGTCCGAACTGGACGACAGCCTGGTCGAGAAGTACATCGAGGACGAAACATCCATCACTCCTGATGAGATCCGGGCCGCTCTTCGCAAGGGCACGATCAACATGAGCTGCAACCCCGTGTTCTGCGGCTCGGCACTGAAGAACATCGGCGTCCAGCGTCTGCTCAACGGCGTCATCGACTACCTCCCGACCCCCACCGAGGTTCCGGAGATCACCGGTACCGACCCCCGGGACCCCGATATCAGTCTTGTTCGACCCAACAGCGATGATGCGCCCTTCTCCGCACTGGTCTTCAAGGTGGTCAACGACACCCACGGCGACCTCACCTATGTGCGGGTCTACTCGGGTGTGCTTCCCCGCGGCACGCGCGTGCTCAACCCGGGCAACAACAAGAAGGAAAACGTCTCCCGAATCTTCGAAATGCATGCAAAGGATCGGGAAGCACTCGACCAGGTCGGAGCAGGCCAGATCGTGGCGCTGATCGGCCTCAAGAATTCCTACACCGGAGACACGATCTGCTCGATCGACGAACCGGTCATTCTCGAGAAGATGGACTTCCCGGAACCCGTGATTTCGATGTCCATCGAACCCAACACCGCAGACGACAAGAAGAAGCTGGGCGAAGCGCTCACCACCATTCGACGCGAGGACCCCTCCTTCCGTTCGCAGTACAACGATGAGACCGGCGAAACGATCATCTCCGGAATGGGCGAGCTTCACCTCGAGATCATCAAGAACAAGCTGGTTCGCGACATGAAGGTCGGCGTCCAGGTCGGTCGCCCGCGCGTGTCCTACCGAGAGACGATCACGGGCGAGGCAAACGATGTCCGTGGCCTGTTCAAGAAGCAGTCCGGTGGACGTGGTCAGTACGGAGACGCGGTGATCAGCGTCTCCCCGATCACTCCTGCGGAAGCGGAAGAACAGGAACTGAAGATGGTCAATGGTGTGGTCTTCATCGACGGCATCAGTGGCGGTGTGATTCCCAAGGAATACATTCCTTCAGTCCAGACCGGTGCCCGGGCCGCCGCTTCCAGCGGCGTGATCGGCGGCTACCCCGTGATCAACGTCAAGGTTGAACTGGTCTTCGGTTCCTACCACGACGTCGACTCCAGCCAGGTGGCCTTCGAACAGGCGGGCGCACTCGCCTTCCGACAGGCGTGCACCCAGGCCGGACTCGCACTTCTCGAGCCGATCATGAAGGTCGAGATCGTGACCCCCGACGAATTCTTCGGAAACGTCTCGGGTGACCTGGCCTCCCGACGAGGACACATCATCGAGAGTGAAATCCGCAACGCCGTCCGAGTGATCCAGGCAGAAGTGCCGCTTTCGGAAATGTTCGGATACACCACGGTGCTGAGATCGATGACCCAGGGCCGAGCCACCAGCTCCATGGAACCCTGCGAATATCGAATCATGCCGGATCGCCTCAAGGAAGAAGTGCTGGCCAGCGAATAAGTCACCTGCAGACCGCGGCTTGGGGGCGGTTGGCAGCTCAAATCAATGAAGACGGCCTCCTGACTGGGAGGCCGTCTTCGTATACTTGCAGTCATGAGCCAGGAAGCCGAACTCATTCAGGAAACCGACACCCTCTTCAACCGGGAGTACGAGGAGGAACTTGCCACCTGGGCTCGCCGCCGGTTTCGAAACTTCTGCATTGCATTCCTGATCTTTCTGAGCCTTGGCCTGGGATCGATGGCGCTCACGCTTTTCAGCATGGAGGGTGTGACTGCAGACGCCATGGGAGTCGACGGCAGTTCGAATCAGACCGTCTTCATGATCGATCGGGAAGTCATGATCGGCTCGATCATTGCCGGCCTCGTCGAGATGATCATTCTCGTGGGATTCTTCATCAAGAATCGGCGAATGGTGGACAGCAGCCAGCAGCTGATCAAGAGCGCCACGATGATGGTCATGATTCTCAGCGTGCTGGACGTGCTGGTCATCGGCCTGCTGCCGATGATCCTGACCGGCAAGGAGAACGCGCCAGAAGTCACCTTCAGTGCGGGTGAGTTGCTCTTCTGGCACCTGATTCCCTGCCTGTTCCTGCCATGGAAACCGATCCAGAGCCTGAAGGCGATGATTCCGGCTTACGTGTGTTTCGTGGTGCTCAACGCCCTGGGAGTGCTGCTCAGATCTCCCATTCAGGAGACTCCGGCGGACGTCATAGTGAGCCGCCAGTTGTTCGCCCTGGCCGTGGACGGATTCGCCCTGCTGGTGTTCGTTCCGGGTGTCGTGATCTGCTGGAACCGATTGCGGCGACACGGTCGAAGTTTTCGACATCGAATGCTCGGCACGCAGTTTCTGGCGATGCGCCGCGACATGGCGCAGGCTCGAACCGTGCACGACGCGTTGTTTCCGGAAAGCGTCGACGACGAGCACCTCCAATTCACGTTCGAATACCATCCCTACAAGGAGATCGGTGGCGATTACGTGTGGTTCAAGCGACAGGGAGACCTCGTCAGAATGGTGCTGCTGGACGTCACCGGACACGGTCTTCCTGCGGCGATGACCGTCAACAGGATCTCCGGTGAACTCGAACGAATCTGCAGCGAGCTTCCCGATGCCGACTCCCTGGAAATCACGGAGCTGCTGGCTCGGTATTTCCACCTCACGATGGCTCCGCATCAGATCTTCGCCACGGGGTTTCTGGTGGATCTCAATCTGAAGACCGGCCGCCTGCGATGGGTCAATGCCGGCCACCCCCCCGCCTACATCGTGGAAGAGGACACGGTCGGCGCAACCGCTCTGCATTCCAACACCATCATGCTGGGGGCCGTGGGGGCCGAGGAATTCGACGGAGAACTCGGCGAATTCACAATGACGCCCGGCGCGAGTCTGATCTGCTACACGGATGGAGTCACCGAAGCCAGAGCACCCGCAGGCGACCTGCTGGGGGTCGAGACGGTCGAGAAACTCATTCATGGTTCCCAGAATCAATCCGAATGGAGCAAGCGCCTCTCGGACCTTGCCCGCTCCCATTCGCGAGAGATCCTCGATGACGACATCCTCGTGGCGACCCTTCAATTGAAAAAGCTGTTCAGTGACGCAGACTCGAACGGAACCACCTCCGATTCCTCGTTGACGCAACCGGTGGAGTCATGAGCAGCGGGCTCGAAGTGACGACGTTGATGGATCAGGCGGCACGACTTGCCTTTCGCGGCCGAGGGTTGGTGGAACCGGGGTGTCTGGTCGGAGCGGTGGTCACCGATGCTGCAGGGAACGTGATCGCCGAAGGTCGATACGCTCGATTCGGCGGCCCCCATGCGGAACGCGTGGCACTGATGAAGGCGGGCGATGCCGCCAGAGGCGGCACCCTTCTGGTGACCCTTGAACCGTGCAATCATCATGGGAAGACTCCGCCCTGCACCGAAGCCGTCATCGAATCCGGCGTCAAGCGCGTCATTCATGCCTGCCACGATCCCAATGATCTGGCCTCGGGGGGCACCGAGGCGTTGACCGATGCAGGTATCGAGGTGCTGCACCAGCCGACGGCATTGACGCGCCTGCTCAATGCACCGCACATTCACCGGACCCGACACCAGCTCCCGTGGATCGTCGCCAAGTGGGCACAGACCCTCGACGGTCGCATCGCGACGCGGACGGGTGCGTCCAAGTGGATCTCGTCCGAGCGCTCACGGCGCCTGGTGCACCGGGAACGCGGCCGCGTCGACGCCGTCTTCACCGGGATCGGCACGGTTCTGGCCGACGATCCGATGCTCACCGCTCGAGACCTTCGAAAGCCCCGCCGCAGGGCGGAACGCGTGGTCGTCGACGACAGCCTCCAGATTCCCCTGCAAGCGAAGATCATTCAGACCGCCAGGGACCACCCCACGACCGTGCTCTGCTCGGAGGACTCTCTGAAGACTCCCCACGCCGAGGAGCTTCGGTCCGCCGGGGTCCGGTTGGTCCGACTTCCAACCGACGGCACCCTCACCGAAGTGATTCGCACGCTCACGCAGGAGCGAAACTGGTCGACGATTCTGGTCGAATCCGGAGGCGGATTGATGGGCAGGCTGTTCAAGGAACGCCTGATCAATGAGATCCTGGTCTTCACCAGCCCGGTGCTTCTGGGTGATCAGTCCGCCCCGGGAGCGGTCCGAGGTTTTTCCCCGGAGGAGATCTCAGAGGGTCTCCAACTGGAGCTGTGTGCGTCGTTTCAGCGAAAGCCCGACGTGGTGAGTGTGTTGCGAGTTCGTGACCCCGCCGATTGAGTTCAAGCGGGACCGTACTGCGACGCATCGATCTGAGGCGAGAATTCCACGGAGAAGATCCGCAACACGTTGTCTCCATTCTCCAACGCCCATCGACCGCCGTTTTCCTCTCGGATGATTCGAATCGCATCAAGAGGACTCCCGTCGAAACCATAGAGAACGACCACTGCCTGCTCGAGTTCGACGGGGTAGTCACTGAAGGAGATCTCAGAAGCACGAGCTTCGGTCAACTGACCAAGCAACCCGGCAGCGGCGGCCCGAGACACGGGCCGGGAAGTTCCACCATCGGGCGTGAGCAACCAGCCATCGAACTCACGCGCCAGTGAAAAGTCTCCCACTCCGGAAGGGTGGCGAATCTCCAGACGTGCGACGTCTTCTCGAACGACCGCCGTTCCAGTGGGATCAACGAGCATTCCGGTCGAAGGCACCAACACCCGTTGCACATCCTCACCAAGACGCAGGATCGTCGGACTTCCCTCGACCAGAGCGTAGCGGTCGGAGGAACCGACTCCAATGGGATCGCCCAGAAGCAGGACCGTTCGATCGTCCTTCAGTCGTCCCTGCAACTGGATGGTCGCAACGGGCGGTTCCAATCCGAAACGAGCCAGATCGTCCGGCTGGTCGTAGAGATAGCCCAACGCACGTGCACGAGAGAGTCGCGCCAACCAATCCTCGATCGAAGCGGCATCCGCACGGGTGGCCACCGGCGCCAGCATGACCCAGCCTGTAGGCTGCTTTTCAAGCAGCAGTTGCTGCCCACCAGCCTCGATCGCCACCACCCGTGTCTCGACCCCAGCATCCGGCAGCAGCGCCCCATCACGCCAGAGCCTTGGATCGATCTCGAAGAGTCGAGCGTGCAGGCTGGAATCGACAAGCCAGGCGTATGCACCATCTTCGAGGGCGACCCAGGCACGTCCGCCCATCGTGACATTGCCCAGCTTGAGCGTCAGTGAACCCTCGTCCCAGCGCCAGGTGATCGTTGCCGGCGGGGTCTCGAGACCCAGTCGGGCCCGGCGTGGGTCTGCGGGATCGTCCAGAGAAAACCCCTTCAACCCGCGCAGGGTTGTGGCGGTGGTCGCCAGCTGGCGGGCAGTGTAGGCATCCACGCCCACCGGAAACGGCTCGAGCTGCTGCCACTGGTTCCCGGTGCGTTGCAGAGTGATCGATTCACCGTCGCGAAAATTGATTTCCACATCGGTGATCCGGTCGACCGGGAGCCCCTCGGCCAGAAACGGCTGGTCCGCTGAGGGGCTCGAAGCGGCCTCGCCTCGAACCAACCACCAACTCACCAGGCAAGCCACGGCCAGGATCCAGATGAACAACACCCTGAAGATCATGCGCGCCCCCTCACTAGGATGATCGCTCCACCACAGCAAAGGATCAGCAGTGGAAGGACCAGGATCAAAAGCACGCCGATGGTCGTGCGCATTCCGGCAGACAGCCCGTTGATCCGGCTGACTTCCGAGACTCCGGTGCTGACCGGGACCAACTCATCCAGCCCGGCCAGCCAGGCGGTGGCGGCCAGGATCAAGCCACGATTGCCAGGCGCTTCCAGAACAAGCCGCTCACCTCCCAGTGATCGGGAGAGATCGGCCACCGTACTCAACAACCAGCCGGAACCGCCGACAACCACCACTCGCTGGGGCGGTGCCAGGGAGTCGGCGGTCTCGATGGCAACCACCACTGGAAGTGGTTCTTCAAGCAGCAGATCTGCGGGAATCTCCTGGCGTTGCTCCACTCGATCCATCTTCCACTCGGATTCAAGCCACTTCGAAGGGGAGGGTTCGATGCTCCAGAGGGTCTCGATACCCTCGCGTTCTTCCGGCAGAAGACCGACTGGCTGCAGGATCACCAGAGCTTGAGTTCCCACGGCGCGGCTCACCGGATGATCGGCTGCCGGATCCGGTTGAGAGAGCCTGGTCCATTGCCGGGTCTCGAAGCGTTCTTCATCGACCGGAACCCGCTCGAGCACCAACTGAGCGGTCTGTCCCGTGACACCCAGACCAGAGGCGAGGGCTGCCCAGGGATCTTCCTGACCGAGTAGTGGCAAGATGCTGCGGGAGAGGGAAAGCAGGACCGGCTGGCCTTCCTGAAGAAGGGTTTCGGTGATGCTCAGAAGTTTGTTCTCGGTGGCCGTGGGTTCGACGCCATCCCGTTGCAGTGGAGGAAGCACCACCCAGACCGGACGGGTGCCAGGTGGAGCAAGTGGTTGCTCCATGGTGGCCACATTCCATTCGGCCACCTCATACCGTGCTGCTTGAAGTGCATCCGCCAGAGCAAAGAAGTCGCTTCCGGTTTCCGAGGCCTGCAGCATTCTTCGGTCCTCGCCGTGCACGAACACCACCCACGGTCGTTGCTTCATTTGCAGCGACCGAATCGCCGCAGCCAGGACCTCTTCACCTCGAAAACGGCGATCGATACGTACCGTTCCATCACCCGCCTGGGTGGTGGTGCGGGGAAAAAGCTGCCAGGCGGGAATGACGGCCGCTCCCTCATCGGGACTGAGTACGATGGCCGCTTCGCCTGCCTTGAGTGCTCGAGCCGCTTCTGAAAGTTCCAGGGGAGGCAGCTGGCTCAATTCATCGGTGGCCAAAGCGAGCTCGATCGCCATCCGCTGAAACTCCGGACGGTTGGTGCGAGCGAAGAGACGAAGATCGGGGTCCAGACCGGTGGTGCTGCTCCAGGACTGGAGAACATTGACCGTCGCAGAGAGCTGTTCCGACCAGAAGACACAGGTTGTCTGGAGTGCCGTCCGGGCACCGTCCCAGTCCGGGAGTGGACGAGCTCCATCCGTATCGAGCATCGTTCCGACGTAGGCTTCAAGTTCACCACCGTCTGAACTGAGCCGGGTGAGAGCACGGGCCAGTTCGGTGACCTGGTTTCTCATCGGGTCCTGAGGTCCCAGACGAGTGATCAGTTCCCGTATGGGAGCCAGTATCTCGACCGCGAAGATTCGCAGTCGCTCGTAGGNATTTNGNGCCTGNTCGANTNCNNTCTGATACTGANNNAGNTCCGNNGNATAGGCCTGNTTCAGTNGCTCCAGNAATCCCTCGAANNCNACCAGNGANCGAGGATCNAGNGGNTCNATNCGNNGGGCGACCAGATTNGGNGCCGCGTCNTCGAAACGNTGAAGAATTTCATCNACCTGTCNCAGNACGNTGGCATCNTTCTGATCNGAGACCGCCAGAACATTGATCGACCANNCNTCGGANTCNCCGGGNAGNTCNGCGAGCANNTGTTCGGTTCGNGGATCCAGNGCATANGCACGNGTNCTNGTNANNTCNAAGGNNTGNCGCAGCTGCGGCAGATCGAAACAGGCGACCGCCGCTGGTACGAGCAGGCAGATGCCAACCAACTCAATACCAGCGATTCCCAGTCCCCGAAATCGAAAACGGACCCCGGATTGCCAGCAGCCCAGTTGCCTGGTTACGAGCAAGATCCCCAAGGTGACCGCGATGAAGTAGACGACATTGGCGGTGTCCAGAAGTCCGATCGCGAAATCCTCGGCACGCCTGGTCGGATCGATCGCGAAAAGCAGTGGAGCCCAGGTTGGTACCAGTTGCGGCAGCAAACGCGCGCAGAGTACGACCATCAACGAACTGAATAACGCCAGGAGATAGGAGACAAGCTGGCTTTCTGTGAGCGTCGAAGCCAGCATNCCCAATGCCAGCCAGGCACCTCCGGCAAGAAAGAGTCCCAGCAGCCCACAACCGATCTCTCCCCAGTCCGGGCGACCGAAATATTCGAGCATGCCTCCAAAGACCAGAATCGGCACCCCCAGCAGGACCAGTTGGACCAACATGGCGGTGAACTTGCCCAGCACGATCACACCAACACCGTGCGGAGCGGCTTGAAGCAGTTCCCAGGTTCCCTGACGACGCTCCTCGCTGAATGCTCGCATCGAGAAGGCCGGAGCCACCAGCATCAGAATCCAGGTTGCCAGCTTGAGCACCGGCTGAAGGGTGGCGGGACCTTCAGGAATGAGGCACAGCATCATGAAGACGATGGCAAGCAGGAAGCTGCCGATAGCGAGCGACATCCACCCGGCGGAGGTGAAGAAGGTCGCACGCAACTCCCTCATAAAAATGGCGAGGAAGCCGTTCATTGATCAGCCTCCCCCCCCGCAGCTCCGCTCCAAGGTGAATCGGTTCCTGCCCCGGCGAGGAAAATCGACTCCAGAGTGATTTCCTCGGCACCCAGAGCGCGCAAGGGAACCGCATGACGTGCGGCAAGGTCACCGAGCAGGGCCTGGGGGTCTGCGGTGTCGGATGCGGGTACGACGAAGAGGTCTTTTTGCTGAGAAGCAGTGTCCTCCAGAGTCACGTCGGAGAAACCAGGGTCTTGACGGCAGGCATCCAGCAGACGTTCTGCGTCTTTGGCATCAACGCGAGCATGAATACGTCGGCGGCCCCCATGCAGAACCTGTTCGGCCGGACCCGAAGCCAGAAGACGACCGCCGGTGATCATGACGAGCCAGGTGCAGGTTGACTGAACCTCCGAAAGCAAGTGACTGGAGAGCAGTACCGTCCGGTCACCGGAGAGTGTTCCCAAAAGCTTTCGAAAGGCAACTTGCTGGACGGGGTCGAGTCCGACCGTCGGCTCGTCAAGCACCAGCAGCGGAGGATCCGCGACCATCGCCGCCGAAAGTCCCGTGCGCTGCCGGTAGCCCCGGCTCAGGGTTCGGATCAGACGGCGACGGACGTCACCGAGTCCACAGGAGTCCAGGGAGCGGTCCACTCCCGCTCGGAGGTGACGTCCGGCCAAGCCGGCAAGGCGGCCCCGGAACATCAGATATTCCTCGACTCGAAGTTCCGGATAGAGCGGATTGGCCTCCGGCAGATAGCCCACCTGTCGGCGAACCGCCACGGGATCTCGAGCGACATCAACATCGCCCACTTCAAGAAAACCTGAATCTGGAGGGTACAAGCCCGCGATCATTCGAATGGTGGTGCTCTTCCCGGCACCGTTGGGACCGAGAAAACCGCACACCACACCACTTGGCACCACAAAAGAGAGTTGATCGACGGCCTTGAGGAGGCCGTAGGTTCGAGAGATGCCGGTTGCTTTGATCATGGAGAACATGAACCCGGGAGTGGTGGAGGAACACGAGGAAGTCTATCACTGGTTGGGATTGCTTGTTGCGGGGAGCCTTCGGTGCGACCTACACTGAATTCGGATCGGCGCTGGCATCATGGAAACTCCCCACCCAAGAATCCTCTTGATCGGCATGGAACTGGACAAGGCCCGGCGCGATCGCCTTGAGGAACTCTTCGATGTGGTCTTGATCGAGGAATCAGGCCAGGCGATTGATCTGCTGCTTCAGGGCCAGTATTCAGGGGTCGTCTACGAGCAAGGAAAGGTCCCATCCAGTGATCGGGCCAGGGACCTCCAGATACGGGTCGACGATGTCGACGAAATGGGCGGTGACCTGTTGGACCTGGATGCAGAGCGCATCTCACCGCTGAATCTTGCGCAACGCCTTCATTTGCTTGAGGATCGAACTTCCAAGGGCCTGCTTCAGATCTTTGGTTGGCGTCATTTCGAGGTGCGCCTGCTCGACCGGGAGACCCGACGCCTGGAACTGGTGATCTCCAAGGGGATCACTCCACTGCCCATCGGACACGTGATTCATGCAGAGCTGGAGAAGAACGGAATTTCGGGACTGGTCGCCGCCACCGGAAAAAGCTACATCTGCCGAGACAGCCAAGCGGATAGCACGTACGTGGACGGTATGGAGGGTGGGCGCAGCAGCCTCACCATTCCACTGCGTCTGCACGATCGGGTCATCGGAATCCTGAACGTGGAAAGTGCTGAAGCGGATCGATTCAATGATGAGGATCGACTCCTGCTCGAGCTCTACGGTCGGTACATTGCGATGGCGGTCAATATCCTGGACATGCTGATTGTGGAGCGCTATACCACGAACAAGCAGCTCTCGAGCAATGTGCTTTCGGAACTTGAGACGCCCATCCACCAGATCGAGGAAGAGGCCAACGAGATCATTCGGGAGCATGACGAGGACACCGGTCTGATCAAACACCTCAGCCGGATCACCGAATCGGTGGCCGCCATGAGGGCACGGATCCGCAGCTGCACCTCCGGACCGCAGACCATATTGGGCGCGGAGGACCTGATGCACCAGGAAGTCCTGGAGCCGGTCCTTGAAGGTCGAAGAGTTCTGGTTGCCGACGATGAGGCGGACGTTCGCCAGACAATCTGCGCCGTCCTCGAGAAGCGCGGATGCGAAGTCTTGGTGTGCCCCAATGGTGCGGACGCAATCGAGGAAATCGAACTCGCAAAGGAGCAAGGGACCAACATCGATCTAGTCATCTCAGATGTACGGATGCCTGATCGAAATGGATACGAGGTCTTTCGTTCGACCAAGGACTTTGACAGCACGATACCGGTCATCCTCATGACCGGATTCGGATACGACCCCCATCATTCGATCGTTCGCTCCAGCCAGGAAGGCCTGCACTGTTTCCTCTTCAAACCGTTCCAGGTGGAACAACTGCTGGAGGAGATTTACAAGGCACTGATCATCGAAGCCGGGAGCTAGCTTCTCCCAAGCCGGGGAGTCAGATTTTCTCCAGCGTCTTTCTCAGTTCATCGAGAGTGAAGGGCTTGTTGAGAATCACCTCACCCTCGGTGCCTAGATCGCTTTGGTCTGGATCGTATCCGGTCATGATGATGCTTTGCCCTTCGAAACCCTTTTCAGAGAGTCTTTGGATGAGGTCTCGACCGTTTCCCCCAGCGAGTACCAGGTCAGTGAGTACCAGATCGAATGGCTTCTGCTGATCAGCAAAATACATGGACAAGGCAAGCTCTTCGGAATCAACGTCAACGACTTCATGACCGTCAAGGAGCAGCATCTCCTTGACCAGGACGCGAACGCTTTCCTCGTCTTCGACCAGCAGTACCTTGAGTGCGCGTTGATCCAGGATTTCCGGCAGGCTGCTTCCGACCGGATGCTCGGAATTGAAACTCGCTTTGGCAGATTCCCGTAGATAGAGATCCACGCGGGTGCCTTCCCCGACCGTGGACTGGATGTCGAGTAGACCACCGCAGTTTCCAAGAATCCACACCACGGTGGAAAGCCCCAGTCCAGTGCCGATTCCAGCTTCCTTGGTGGTAAAGAACGGCTCGAGCACTTGAGAGAGATCCTCGGGTGGTATGCCATCACCACCGTCCGCCACTGAAAAACGAATCCAATCACCGGGTGCAAGGCCGCCCATACTGAGTGTTCGAGGTTGATCGAGGTGGATCTTCTCCACTTCAATGCGGATCTCACCGTTGCCGTGGAGAGCATCACGGGCGTTGATTGCCAGATTGAGGATGACTTGCTGCAGAGCACTTGCGTCAATGAAGACGGTGAGGCCGGTAGGTCTGGCAAAGTCGGTCTTGATGGAAATCCCCTCCCCCAGGAGAGGCGCGAGAATTCCCAGTGCTTCCGCAAGCGCACCATCGAGATCGACGTCGCTATTGACCATGACGTTGCGGCGGGCGAAGGAAAGGAGACGAGCAGTGAGCTCGGTGGCACGACGCGTCGCCTCTCGAATTCGGATCAGATGCCGCTCGGGGTCGATTCCTTTGCGCAGTTCAAGAGCCGCCAGTTCCGCATGTCCTTCGATGGCGAGCAGGATGTTGTTGAAGTCGTGAGCAACGCCTCCGGCAAGTTGCCCGATGGCCTGCATCTTCTGAGCCTGAGCAACAGTCTCCTGAAGTCGCTCACGTTCCCGGAGCTGCTCCTCCAGCTGCAAGTTACGCTCAGAGAGGGTTCGAGTCGTTGCTTCCAGCCTCCGGGCAAGATCATTGGATTCCTTGAGTCCGCTGTCCTTGGTCTGAAGATGCACGAGCATGTCCGCCATTCCCGCATGTGGGGGAAAATCGGAAAGGCTCAGTCCCAACCCATCCAACTGGCCAAGTTCGTGAATCCAAGGGTGACCAAGAAAGACCAGATAGGTCTCCTGGGCAGACTCCATGATGAAGAACTGGCCACGGAGTGTGAGCCCGCTGTCGATGCGGACCTTCAAAATCATCAATTCCTCCCGGCGATCCGTCAAAGCCGAGAAGGTCTGCAGTCCCAGAGGACGAACGATGTCAAAGACATCCAGTAGCGAGGAATCAATCAGAGAGGGGCCGAACATCTCAAGCAGACGACTGCCTGCGGAGGCGACTGATGAATCCTCCCGAAGAACGAAGTGGAAGGGGAAAGCGCGGTCCAGGAGATCGAATTTTGGCTGCTCCGGCGTCAAAATGATCGATCCGATTCAAACTACAGGATAGTGATGTTGAAGACCGCGGCACCATGCTCATCCCGATCGGGCTCCTGTTGCACATCGATTCGGATTTCGAATCGGTCGGCAAGTCCCCTGAGCAGACCGACGACCAACGGCTCGAGGCCGGCACGGGTGCTCGAGTAGTGCAGGGACATCGACTGCGAAGTGCGATTGGACAACTTGAATGAGGGAGGTATCAGCTTCGGGTAGGAGAGCATGATTCGAGCGTGCATCTCATCGAGATTTTCGAGAAAGTCACCGAGGTTTCCACCGGCCGCATCCATCAGCTTGCCGTAGTTCTGTTGACCGACGAATTCAACCCAGTATCTGCCGAATGTCTCGAGGATCACTTCGGGCGGAAGGTCGAGCACCTTGGATGCAGCCCCCACCAGGTCGTAAGTGATCGAATCCGGATACTGCTCCATGGACACGAACTCGTGGGTGTCGAGATTGGCAGCCTGGCAGATCTCCTGCCAGGCTGCGGTTCCAAAATTCTGAATGACCAAGCCCGAGATGGCCTTATTGATCAATCCATACATGGCGTGGCCCCTTGAGACAACGAATGAACCCTCAAATCGATTCGGATTCAGATTATGAGCGATTCCGCGCTACCAGCATACGAGGAAAACCCTCGTGATCTTCTTGGATCTCGAGAAATTCAAATTGGTCCAGTGCACGTGCCTCCTGCAGCGCCCTCTCTGCAGAGTGAGCTCCGAGTTCCAGGAGCAGCAGACCGTTCGGACGGAGCCAGTCGGATGCAGACTGGATGATGGGCCGAACCAATTCGAGCCCGTCCCCCCCTCCCCGTAGGGCCTGCTCAGGCTCGAAATCTCGGACGTTTCGATCCAACGCGAGGTATTCGGAATCACTGACGTAAGGCGGATTGGTACAGATGATGTCGAAGGATCCGAGTTGTTCCGGGCTGAGTGGTTCCCACAGAGAGCCGAGAGCCCATTCGATGAACTCGGCCACACCATGACGGTTTGCATTTCGTTCCGCCAAGGCAAGTGCCTCGGGCACAATGTCCGTGGCGATCAACCGAAGCGCTCCGAGAGGTTCCAGTTCGGAGAGACGGGGTACGTCGCTCTCAACCTGTTCTGAATTCTGATCCCGCCCAGGGGCAGTTGATCGCGAGGTGACTGGTTGAAGTTCAAGATCGAGTGCAACCTCCTCCTCAGGATCGACTTCATCGACACCAGGCAGCTCTCTTGATTCACCGGCTTGAAAACGCTCGGACAATGGACCGACTCGAGCCGCATGCAGGGTTGCCAGAAGACTGACTGCGACACAGCCTGATCCGGTGCAGAGATCCAGAAGATTCCAGCTTTGACGAATTCCCCGGGCCCTGATTTCGTCCAAGGCACGATCTACCAGCAGTTCGGTGGCGGGACGTGGAATCAGAGTGCACGGAGCGACTTCGAATTCTCGGCCGTGAAAAGGCCAGACTCCCACCAGGTACTGGACCGGTTCATGATCCGCCGCTCGGCCGACCAAAGCACGAAGATTCGAGAGTTGCTCGGGATCAGGCTCAAGATCGGGGGTCATGTAAAGCCGAAGGCGTTCGCAGCCCAGAACATGACCCAGAAGCAGTTCAGCGCAGACTCGGGGGGAATCGACCTCCTTTTCCCCCAGATACTTGCGTATCCAGTCCAGCAGACGCCGCACCGTCCAAGGAGCTTCGGAGGGTGTCGGGGAAGAGTCTGGGGGAGTCGATGAGCTCATGAGAAGTCCGATCCTAGCACCTAAGACGATGTGGACGCCTCCTCGCTATGATGGGAAGCCCTCAAACACGGTAGAAGTACCTGGAATCAACACCCACCATGAAGCATCTGGAACTGGCAGAAAAGAAAGCACGCGAAGCAGCGGTCTTCGCAGGCATCAAGCCATCGCAGGCAACTGACCCCACATCCTTGACTTGCGACGCGCTCGAGGCGGCGGCTGCGGCACACTACACCCTTGAAGCGGTGGAGGGTCGATGGTTCGTCTCACTGTTCACCAAGGATCGCTGGCTCAGTGAATCCATCGAAGCGGAACTGATGCACGCGGGGGACTCCCTCGAGGAACTGGTGGAAGAGGAGTTGGTTGAGCTGGGAGTCAGTGTTGGCGAAGTTTCAATCCAGCACTATCGGGATGAACATCTTCAGTACGTATTTCGTTCGCCGCTGCCCCGGGAAGTCACCCCGGAAGAGGCCGCGCTTTGGCTCCTGGCCTACGAAGCCACGTTTCGGGAACTCGGTGACATGTCTACAAGTGAATCATGAAATCAAAGTCGGAGGAAGTACAAGAAGTCATGTCACCCAGAGTACTCATGCTTGGATGGGAGTTTCCACCGTTCATCACTGGTGGTCTGGGAACCGCATGCTTTGGACTGACCAAGGCATTGGATAAACTCGGGGTGGAAACCACCTTCATCCTGCCCAAGTCGACCCCGGTGAAAGATGGTTCGCATGTCAGACTCATCAGCCCCGGGAAAGCAGCCAAGAAGTTGCTTGAAGAATCCGCACTTTCGGCGGATCACCTGATGCAGGACGCGAGTGATCACTCGAAAGAAGCAAAGCGGGTTGAACGAATCGAGCGTGTTGAAGAGCTCGAAACCCTTCATCAAAATATCATCGAAACCGAGACCGAGTGGACTGAAAACGTCCTGGCTCAGCCTCTGGACAGTGTGTACACCCAACTGATGAGCGAGATGTCGCCGCAGGTGCGAGAGCTGATGCGTCAGACCGGCCTGGACATCATCAAACTGCGATCGATGGTTCATTCCGGGGAACTGGATTCCAACCTTGATGACATTGACCTGGCCCTGTTCTCAGCCCTTCCGGAAGCCGGACCACCACGGCACGAGGATGCACTCACGATCAACGAGAAGTCCGCGAACAGCGCTGATTATTCGGGAGACCTCGTGGGACAGGCCGAACGCTACGCACGTTTCTGCAGCACGATCTCCCGGGGTGTGAAATTCGATGTGATTCATGCCCACGACTGGCTGACCTATCCAGCGGGCCTGGCGGTCTCCAGAATTTCCGGGAAGCCACTGGTTGTCCACGTTCACTCGACGGAGTTCGATCGTTCCGGAGAACATGTCAATCAGAGCGTCTACAACATCGAGCGACGCGGTATGCACGGTGCGTCACGAGTCATTGCGGTCAGCCATCTGACCAAGGGCATCGTGGTGAATCGATACGGAATCGACACCTCCAAGGTCAATGTGGTTTGGAATGGCATCGACATCGAACCCGGGGACTCCGGAGAGACCCGAATCAGCGGGAAAGATCAGCTGGTGCTGTATTTCGGCAGAATCACCCTGCAGAAGGGGCCGGAATACTTCATCTCCGCCGCCAAGCGAGTCCTGGAGGTCATGCCGAACGTGAAGTTCGTAGTCGCCGGCTCCGGGGATCTGGCGGAACGAATGATACGAATGGCCGCAGAAATGGGCATCGGACACAAGGTCCTCTTCACGGGGTTCCTTCGAGGCAAGGACATCGAAAAAGTCTTCTCCATCGCCGACCTGTACGTGATGCCCAGCGTTTCAGAGCCCTTTGGAATCGCCCCCCTGGAGGCCATGAGCCACGACGTTCCCGTGCTCATCAGCAAGCGCTCGGGAGTCAGTGAAGTTCTGAGCCACGCCTTGAAGGTCGACTTCTGGGATATCGACGACATGGCCAACAAGATCATCGCCGTGCTCAGGCACACACCCCTCAGCAAAGCGTTGCGAGACGGCGGCAGATTCGAACTGCAAAGAATCACCTGGGAAGGTGCGGCACGAAAATGCGAACAGATCTACAATGAGCTGGTCGCGGACACGGTGGCGTAGCACCCGACACAAGTGCATCTTAGAGCAGGCAACGATGGCAGTTTTTTTCAAGCGCAAGGACCGTGGCAACGGCGGAGAATCGAAGGCACCAAGTCTTCCATCCTCTCAGGTGGCTTCAACCCAGACCCCCCCGCTCGACCCGACTCTGGAAGCCCGGGCACTGGAAAAGGGGCGCGAGTTCCTCAAGTACGCTCAGGCCGGAAAAACGAATTTCCTCAGCAAGGGATTCTGGTCGGACAAATTGATGGACTGGTCCATGAAGGACGAGGAGTTCAAGGTCCAACTCTTCAGATTCGTCGATGCTTTCCCAATGCTGCGTACCCCAGCTCAGGTGCATGAGCACCTCACGGACTACCTCTCACAGCCGGGAGTCACACCCCCACCAGGATTTGAACTCGGGGTAAAGGCAGGTGGTCTGGCCAAAGGCCTGATGACCAGGACCTTCTCCAACCAAATCACTTCGATGGCAGGGAAGTTCATCGCGGGGACCGATGCGGCCAGCGCACTTCCCCAACTTGAGGGACTCTGGAAAAATGGTCTGGCATTCTCCGTCGACCTGCTTGGCGAAGCGTGCGTGAGCAATGAAGAAGCCGGGCAGTACCAGGAGAAATATCGAGACCTGGTTGAAAATCTTCCGGAACAAGTCGCCTCCTGGACTGCAAATCCGCGCCTTGAAAGCGACCACCTGGGCCCGATTCCTCGGACGAATGTGTCGATCAAGATCTCTTCACTCTTCGCCAATACCGATCCCATTGATTTTGAAGGCTCGGTGCGCGGGCTCGAGGAAGCGGTGACCCCTCTCCTGGAGTCGGCAAAGCGTCGCAATGTGTTCATTAACTTTGATATGGAACAATTCGCGCTCAAAGAGATCACACTCGAACTGTTCATGCGATGCTGCGAAAAGATCGACTTCAATGCTGGTATAGCCATGCAGGCCTACCTGAGATCCGGTGATGATGATGCACGAAAACTGATCGAGTGGTCCAAGCGAACCGGTCGACAGGTCTCGGTACGGCTGGTCAAGGGTGCTTACTGGGACTACGAAACCATTCACGCCGAGCAGGAAGGATGGCCGGTCCCGGTCTGGAGTCACAAACCGGATACTGATGCGTGCTTCGAACGAATGAGCGCAGCTTTCATCGAATCGACTCCAAAAACGAACGGGGAAGGTGGCATCAAGCTGGCGCTTGGATCGCACAATGCCCGCTCGATCGGAACTGCACTCGCCCAACTCGAGAAGGCGGACCTCCCAACCAGCGCCCTGGAACTGCAGATGCTCTACGGGATGGGACCGGAATTGAAGACCGCCGCAGTTGAAATGGGGCTGAGACTCCGGGAATACGTCCCGGTCGGCGAGATGATTCCGGGCATGGCTTACCTGGTTCGAAGGCTGCTTGAAAACACCTCCAATGAGTCGTGGCTCCGCGCCGGATTCCTCGACAATGCCTCAGAGGATGACCTCTTGCAATCACCCCACCGGACCTACGAGGCGGATCCTGGAATCGATCGGATCACCCGGGCGCCAGAGCGCCACGAGCTGTCGATCGGAGTTGAAGGCATTGGTGATGGAAGACCATTCTTCAGCGAACCGATGCGAGATTTTTCAGAGGAGACTGCCCGAGTCGCCTTTGCCCATGCCGTTCAGGTCGCAAGGGTCCCTAAGGTCGCCAAAGACTCCACGGTGGAACAGGCAGAACAGGCACTCGGTGGACTGCAGGACTACTTCCAGACTTGGGCTGATACCCCCTATCGGGAAAGAGCCGCAGTCCTTACCAAGGCCGCCAGTCTGATGCGGAATCGCCGCGACGAACTGTCGGGAATCGTCATCAAGGAAAATGGTAAACCTTGGCGGGATGCCGACGCCGAAGTCTGTGAAGCGATTGATTTCTGCGAATTCTACGCTCGAGAAGGCAACGCCCTGTTTACGCCTCGTCGGCTTGGCAACTTTATCGGCGAGATCGACGAGACCTGGAACCAACCCCGAGGTGTCGCCGCAGTGATCAGTCCCTGGAATTTCCCCCTGGCAATCTGCGCAGGAATGTGTACCGCCGCATTGGTGACTGGAAACGTGGTCGCCCTCAAACCCGCGGAACAGACTCCCGGAATCGCCAAGGTTCTTGTGGACATCCTTCGAGAAGCTGGACTGCCCCGAGAAGCACTGAGCTTCTTGCCCGGGCTCGGCGAGACCGTTGGAGCAGCGCTCGTACGCGATCCCCGAGTGTCGCTGATTGCCTTCACCGGATCGAGGGCGGTCGGACTGGACATCATCCAGGCTGCCGGTCACACCCCCGAGTCACAAGGCCACGTCAAGAAAGTGGTCTGTGAAATGGGGGGCAAGAATGCGATCATCATCGATGCTTCAGCGGACCTCGATGAAGCAGTTCTGGGTGTCAGACAGTCCGCCTTTGGATTCAGCGGCCAGAAATGCTCCGCCTGCAGTCGAGCGATCGTGGTGGAGAGCGCACACGATCATTTCCTGGAGAGACTGGTCGAAAGCACCAAAACGCTGGTCGTTGGCAACCCGGTCAATCCAGGTACAGATGTGGGACCCGTCATCGATCAGGAAGCCGCCAGTAAGATCTCCTCGTTCATTGAGGAAGGCGGCCGTGAGGGAACCGTCCAATGCCAGCTGCCGATTCCTGAAGGACTCGAGCAGGAAGTGGGGCTTCCCTATGTCGGTCCGACGATTGTCAGTGGAATCTCCTCGGGAGATCGCCTCGCCACCGAAGAGATCTTCGGCCCAGTGTTGTCGGTGATTCGTGTGAAGGACTTCGAGGAAGCTTTGCAGGTGGCCAACGCAACCCAGTACAAGCTCACGGGCGGGGTCTACAGCAGAAAACCCTCCAACCTGAATCAGGCAAAACGAGAATTCAGAGTGGGCAACCTCTACCTGAATCGCAGCATCACCGGCGCCCTGGTTGGACGCCAGCCATTTGGTGGTTTCGGAATGAGTGGAGTCGGCAGCAAGGCCGGCGGACTGGACTACCTCCTGCAATTCGTGGAGCCTCGAGCGTGCAGTGAGAACGCTATGCGCCGTGGCTTTGCTCCCGGGCTTTAGCAGGATACTCAGCCAGCACACGTGCAGATGAACACGAGTACACTCCATTCAGCATGGAGTTTGATTTCGCCAACCTCGTGATCACGGCAGCTATTGGACTGGCTGGAGGCGTTCTCGGAGGCATGCTCGGCATCGGTGGCTCGATCATCGTGATCCCGCTACTGAGCTTCGTCAACGGACCCAACCAACAGCTCTATCAGGCCACCGCAATGATCATGAACGTCGCGGTCGGTGCAAGTGCGACGCTCAAACACCACCTTCGCGGCGCCATTGAGAAGACGATGGTCATGAGGCTTCTTCCTTCGGCTCTGATTGGGATCCTGATCGGGGTCACGCTCAGCAATGCAATTGCTCCGTTGACTTTGCAGCTGATTTTCGCCGCCTTTCTGGTGTACATCGGAATCACCGAGTCCATTTCGGCCTTTCGAAGAGAGAAACCAACCACGCAACGTGACTCAGGAACCCCTTCCGGATCACTGGCTCGGATCTCTTCAGTGGGCGGGCTCACCGGGGTTGCCTCGGGTCTGCTTGGAATCGGTGGTGGCATCGTGGTGATTCCACTACTCAAGCAGCTCTGTCGCTTCGACATGAAACAAGCGATTCCGGCAAGTTCGGCCACGATGCTGGTGACGGCTACCGTGGGGGCGACCTACAAGAACATCATGCTTCCGGATCTGATGTCACCCTCGGGGGAGCCCCTGAAGATCAGCGACAGTTTGATCATTTCCGCGGCAATGATTCCAACCGCTTTCGTAGGCAGTTACTTCGGAGCGGAGCTGATGCACCGACTCCCCATGCAGACGATCAAGAAGGCATTCGCCCTGCTGGTGATCGCAGCTGCCGTGAAGATGGGCTGGTCGGCGCTCTCGGATTCGTTTGTTGCTCAAGAATCCATGAGTGCCCAGTCAACCACTGCACTCATTCCTTCCCCGCTTCGTCATCAGATGTGACCGGACGACGAACGGAGAGAAAAGCGGGCACGATAATGTCTGCACCATTCGAGGCATAGAGGGTGACCGGGAAGTAGTACATGCCTTCGGGCTTGTTGGGATCGACCGTGAACCGATAGGTGGTGGTCAGATTATCCGAATCCTCATTGACCTCCTGAGATTCGATCTCCACCGTGATTCCGGGCTCATTGGTCGTCACCGCGAAAATGGGACCAGTGGAACTGGCTTCACGAGAGGCGTGCTCCTTGAGAACCGATCCTCCGGGTGCGGTTCGCCCGAGGTTCAGCATGTAAGCCCCGAGTTTGAGTTGACGATCCAGATCAAGTGCACTGTCTTTGTGCCGAAGCAGAACTTCTATGAGGGGGGCGTCTGCCCGATTCGTCTCGATGACCACGTACCGCTGGTAACGGCCGTCCAGTTGTCGGAAATCCTCGATGTCGTAGGCAATGATGTGCTGAGCCGCCTGATCGAAGATGTTCTTGCGTGGCCCGTAGACAGGGGGACGCCCCTGAACCGAGAGAATCTTGAATGGCTGCCGGTCCATGGAGGACACCATCAGAGTGCCGGTCTGCTGGGTGACCCCAATATCAGGATTGGTGTCGGAGGGATTCAAGATGGTGTTGATGTACTGAGGTCGCACACGAACCGGCCTTGATATCTCGGCTCGTGCGTTGATCTCGAGAACCTTGGAATAGCCCTCGACCAGAACCTTGATGAGGGTCGTTCGGGTGCCGACAGAGCTTTGTGGATCCAGCGTGGCATCCAGAGTCACTTGCCCACCGGGCGGAATGACCTGCCCATCAAGATCCTTGGTTGTGGTGCACTTGCAAGTGGACTGGACAGCAACGATCTTGAGTGGGCTGTCGGAAATGTTCTGAAGCTGGACTGAACCCTCGACTTCCTTCTCGGGAAGCGTTGATCCCCAGTCAAGTTCACGAGGGATCACACGGATCGGCGGCAGAGCGTTCAACGTGTCGGTCGTGGCCACTTGGCCGGTCGCTGCTTCGACTCCAGATTGAGAGTTGGCTGCCGGTGCGGGGGGGGAAACATTCGCTGTTTCAGGTTGGGTCGAGCCCGAATCCGAACATCCACCCAGGTGCAAGGCCAGAAATGTGCCACAGGCCAGCTGTGTACCACGCATGAACATCTGTTCGAATGAGAATGGCATTGTCTGATTACTTCCAAATAAAAGGGTCTGAGGATGAAACATGCTCGATCGTGCACCGTGCAGACGCCACCGGAGGCGCGGAGAATGGGCCTGGTAAGACCTCACACTGTTTTTTACCAGCGATGAGGGCCCCGTGTTGCTGTCGAGGGGCAGACCACGGCAAGGTCGTGCAAAAAAAAGTAAATATGGCGTGTTGAGGCTTCCCTCAATCTGATTATGAAGTACTATCTTCATCAGAGGAATGAGAGCCTCTACCAGGTCGAACGACCTACCGACTTCCCCCTTTTCCAAATGCGACGGACCAGTTCGGTCCCTGAAAGAAACAAAGGCGAGAACGCCGAATCTGCAGGAAACTGCATCGATTTGACCGCTCAAGCCAGGCACTCAGATTCGAGTGCCCTAACGGACCCTTTTCCCTCCCTCCGCCCCCGGCCTTGTGCCGGGGG
>NHEC01000087.1 GCA_002171655.1 Planctomycetes bacterium TMED75 | reverse complement strand
CCTGCTCCACTGTCTGCATCTCGGAAGTCTTGTCGCAGCTCAGCATTGTTCAATGCAATCTGCTGCGAAGCTTCAAGACCAATCAAGATCGGGAACACAGGTCCGTCCTCACCAAAGTTGATAAACCCGTTGGAGTCAGGATTTGTAGCACCACGATCAATCAGCTCAATAGCTACCTGATCAAGCAGCTGCTGCGTTAGTGCAGAAGTGGAAACACCACCAGCACTACTGAAGTCAGTTGCGTCTACAAAATCAGACACATTGTCTGAACCGTCCCAGTCTATAAAAGTAGCAGCATCACCTACAGATAGCTTGGAGCTGAACTGCATGTAAATCTCCTCGTAGCGTTTCTCCCAGCTACGCTGAGCACGCTTTGTAAGCTCCTCAATATAAGCCCTCAAGAACACATCCACATTGTGGTCATAGATCAAATCATCTTTGCAGACGATAGGTCCTGAAAGTGCGTAACTCTCTGGGTTGTAAGTGTTTGCAGTATATCCGACTTCAACATCCGTAAACGTAGAAGCACAAGATCCACTAGCTCCACCGTCAGATCCACCGCTGACAGCTGTATTGGTAATCTCTGTCCAAGTCTCAATATCAGCTACAGGCTCAGAGTTCTCAATAGTGAAAGTGGTTTGGGTGGTTCCTGTTCCTGTTTTGAATTGTCCACGGGGAACAGCGTTGAGCCACACGGAGCGGTAAGAAGCGTTACGATACACCTCTTGATCCAAGCTCTCGGTAGCAATTGCAAATGCGTCAAAGACATTATCACATGCCATAAGTAGTTACCTTTTCTTAAAATTATTGAATGCGCTGTAACTAAGTGTAGTTACAGATTTAGCGCCCGCTCATCAGTGAGCAGTCGCAACGGTTCGATAGGCCAAGTCGAAGTGGGGCCAAGGTGCGGGTGCCAATCGCTGTAGGGCAAAAGTCTTGTGAGCTGTAGTTATGCGCGACAGCTCGTTCACGCAATACTGTTTTGTGCTCAGCGGGGAATAATCGTCAAACGCATTTAAGAAAAAAAATAAAGGCAGCTACCCTGCCCGTGAGAACGGGTAGCTGGGCTGCAACTAACGAGAGCTGTGCGCCAACAGAAACGCAGCAGCCACCGCTCACGGACCACGGCCTAAGTGATTATCTCACACCACGCTGTTGCAGCTCGGAAAGAACGCGATCACTAAACGCTTTACTGCTGGCAGCAAGAGGATTGCCTCCAGCTACGTGAGGTGAAACCCCGCCGTGCGAGGAAGGTTCAGCCCCTTTGAGTTTTTCGAGCTCCGCATTCATTCGACGGTTGTGTTCAGTAAGCGCAGCGTTTTGCTCAAGCAATGCTCCACCGCTAGCTGCCCAGAGAGCAGCAGTAGCAGCATCTTCAAACGAGTTCTGTTCCAGCAAGATCTTCTTGGCTAGCTGCACACGTTCACGAACGCCAGTGTTCCACTCCTCGTCTCCCTCACGCAGCTGATACATCGGCACGTTATCCTGAGCCTCTGCAAGCATTGTGCTGAAAGATTTCTCCAACGCTTGATTGCGTTCAGTGGTTTGTTGCTCGCTGGCAGCGTTCTCGCTGGCAATGTATTCCTCGTAGCTGGACTGAGCTTGGGACAGCTTTTCGTCCCGCTCATAACTGATCTCGTCGATTCTGCTGACGATGCCCTGCAAGTATGCCTGACGAGATGCAGGCAGTTCACCTACCAGCTCGTCCAGCGCGTTCGCACGGGTTTCCCCCACAGGCATACGCAGCACTTTCTCTAGCTGAGATCTGTCAGCTTCAGGCACGTAAGCTTTGGCTCGCTCTATCTGCGATGCCAGGGGCTTGTTGTATTGTTCCTTGAACTTCGGGTGCCTCTCAAGATTAGTGAGGCTGAGTGTGTCACTTATCTCCGCATACTCAGACTTGAGCTTCTGGTATTCGTCGTTGACGGACTTGTATTGCTCTAGATCGCTAACCTGTGAAAGCAGTTCCGCAGCTCTGGCTTTTGCTTCGTCGCGCTCTTGCTTGATTAGCTTGAAGTCTTTCGCGCTCCTGCTTACAGGTTTCTCCTCGGGTTCCGGTGCTGGCTCAGGTGCTGCTTCAACAGGTGCGGGAGCTTCAGGTTCAGGCTTGCTCTCAGGTGCAGAGGACATCGCCTCACGGAACTTGTCCGCAATACTCTGCGTTGCTGATGTTAGCTCAGGGTTCTCTCCCTGTATAACGGGAGCCTCTTTGGTTTCTGTGTTATCGCTCATTTTGGTTTGAACTACTAAATGTTGCTTCAGGTTCTTGTGGTATCTCAGGTGCTTCAGCTCCCAATGCTTTGAGAACTTTCAGTGCGTATTCATAGCCTTTCTGCATTCCGTGTGCGTATGCGAAATCTGTAGGACTTGCGCCAAAAGGTATCGGCACACGCGATAGCGGGGTTTCCTCAGCCAGCACTTCCTGCATCATCTTGTAAATCTCCGTGTTCTGTAGCTGTCGTGCATCAGCTATCGCTGACTTGTTGTTTGTCCAGTCTGTAAGCTTCATAAAGATCTAGCTGTTTTCATACAGTTTACACGGTCAGTCATCACAGTGGACCCGTGAGAATAATGAACAAGAGGTGCATGCTCCCAGCCGTCTTCTCCGTATTGACGCACTGTGCGCGTAGCTGCGTATAGTCCTGTAGCAGCGTAGTGCTGCAATATCAGCATATCGCTAACGTGGTGCTGATCGTTCAGGATCTGACCAAGGTTTTGAATAGGTGCCGCACATATCGCAGCGCACACATTCTGAAAACCAGACTCTGTGCCTCCCACTACGGAGGGCGTTATTAATTCGTCATCAGGGTGCACCTCGTATAACAGCATCTTTGCGGTAGGCTCTCGCGCACGCCAACTGTAATTGACGACATCGTAATCAGACATAAACCCTCCCCCCTGCTCAGCTACCGCCAGCCAACGCAGGTAGCATGCTTGCTCATATTCAGGTGGATTAATTGTCGGGTATTCCAAGATGCGATTGAAAAAACTCTCGTAAAGCGGGTGAGATTTTGCGTGGTTTTTGTTAAGTATTACAGGATTCCAACCTTGAGCAGACCAGCTCCTTCTCCAATGCTCCAGCATCACGGACGCTGTAGCTTTGTGATCGTCGGTGACGTAATCGTAGTAAGTGTAAATTGTGTTCATTTAGATGCTTTTCTCCTCCTGTTTCTTTTTTTAGTTGCGGGTTGCTTACTCGGCGCTGCCACCGGTTCGGGTTTACTTGCTATAGCTTTGCGCTCTCTAAGCCTATCAATCAGGCTCATGTCCTTACACCTGTGAAAAAGTGCGGCATTGAAATCAACCACCTTATCTACGGTGGCTTGGTCAGGGAACGTAGGAACAACTCCACCACTTGTGACAGAGTTCCCGTCCTGATCAATCTCCCAGACATTCATGATCAAGGGTGTGTGCCTAGCGTTGGGGACAACTCCTCCAAATGCGCCAGCTACATCCCACGCTACCCCGTCAGGCGGGAGCATAATGTGGGTGCTGTATACGTGTAGGTCAGGAGGGTAAACGGCTACACCGTTTAAGTGCATACTCGTCGAGTGAATAACCCCGTGAACAATGTGACCCAGGAACGGCTTGCCGCAGGAAGCGTAGCTATGCTCAATATCAGCTATCCAACCTTTGCGAATCGGAATAGCGTCAGGTTCCCAGAACAGGAACTCCTCTTTGTGCTTGTTGATTATTTCCCAGCACAAGCATTGGAACGCATAGTTCTGCGGGTTAGGCCAGTTAGGTTTGCCTCGCCACTCTCCGTAGCGAAACTGAATTACTTTAGCAAACGCCTTGCGTGCTACCTGTGTAATCTGCTCGACCAGCTCGTCAGGAACATCCGTATCGTAAGACAGAAGAACAGTATTGGGTAACTGTCCCTCTAACTCGTACGACCACTCAATGTTCTTGAGCGCGGATCGGCAGTCCTTTATGCAAAAGGGAACTACCAATATCATCTGTTGTTTTCGTTGCGTTACTTATTTACAAGCTGGATGCAGCTTTGGCATCTGCCAGAGCCAGCTCCTGTTTCAGCTTGAGATCGTTGCGTTGTAGCTCAGCCTGAAGCACTGCGTCTTTGCGTGCTTCTTCTCTTTCCAGCGAGGACACTTTAAGCTGTTCGTCCAAGCTGGGTTGAGGTGGCTGCTGAGCTGCTGCCTGTTGTTGAGCCTGCTGCTGCTCAAGCTGCTGGGTAACCTGATTAGCTACCTCGTTTGCAAAGCCAGCCAATTCCTTGAGCTGATCCTGCAATTGTTTAACTTCAGCTTTCTTGGCTTCGTCACCCGCCAGCATTGAAATATGCTCTTCAATGTGGGGGATCAGTAACCCGAAATATTGTGCAATTGCTTGAGGGTCCGCGCCCTGTTGCACTGCCTGTGCAAGTTCAGCACCTTTCTGCAAGTGAGTTTGTGCGTGCAGAATGTGGTTCTGAGAATCGGTAATAATCACAGGGTTACCTGTCTGCATGACTGCGTTCTCAATGTTAGCTTCAGCTATTTGATCTTTAGCGTAAACATCCTGCTCGGGCTCTGGGATGTATCTGCCAACCTGCTGCTGCCCAGCTAAGGCTGCGATGTAGTCACGCATCAATGCATTACGCCCTGACTCAGAAAGCTGTCCACTGATCTGCATCAGCCCTGTGAGTGTCTGTAGTCTCAGGAAGGCTGAGCCCTGTCCGTAGTTACGGCTGGCTTGCACATAGTCCAGATTGGTTAAAGCTTCTTTGGGAACACCACGTTCCACGACTCGCTTCTGGAATTGAATTGCATCGTAATCCGTGACGCTGGGGCTAGCTGCTCGCTTGTATCGCTCCTCAAAGAAACGATCCAGCTGCTGGTAGTAACGAGCGATCTGAGTCTTACCAAGCACACTTGCCTGTTGGACAATCGCCTGCACTTCGGTCGCAGTCTTCGGATTGCCCTGGGGCTTGTCCAGTCTCTGCCTGTATTGAGAGAGGTTGGACTGCATTACGTTCTCCAGCTCCCTGTCCACAGCTAGAGGCGCGTCCACGATGCCTGAGAACTGGCGCTGCACCACCTTGTAACCAGAGGGAAGAACATTGATCGAGCCCATATTGACCACGCTGATATTCTGCGAAGCCTCTGGTGTCTCAGCCTGCAAATGTAAACTGCTGGACATTGCTGCCACATCAATTAGCTGGCACTTCTGTCGGTTCTTGAGTTCGATCACTGGATACATCTTGACGCCCAGCCCCTTGACTGAGTGATGCTGTCCGTCACCCTTGTCGTAATACATCGGGTGTAATACCTGATCCCACGAATCGTATTTACGAACATGCTTGTAGAGAAAATCCTTGGGGCTGTTCTCAAGCACAATGTAGCAGCTGATCTTGCCTTCGGGATCGCTGGCTTCAGGATACTCACGCACATAAACATGCGCTGCGTTAATCATTCCGCACTGNGCTGAGTANTGTATNTCGTTGTTCCTGATGCGCTGCTGATGCCACTCCCAGTTGTCGTGCCTCCTGTATTCCTCTGGACCCGAATTGATAATCGCCTTGCGCACAGCGTCCACATCCCAACCAACTTTCTGCGCTGCTGATGTATCCTGAATAAATTTGTATAGCTCATGTGCCTGATAACCTCTGCGGACAACAGCTACTTCCCAGTCAGAAGTATTGCTGCGAGTATTCTCTGGTAGCAGTAGATCGCCTGACTTGATTGCACGCGCACGCCAGCTAGTCGGGTTCTCGAAAGTCAGTGGACCCGTGCCGAACAGCACCATTTCGTGCTGTGACAACTGCATCGTGTAATCAAACTCACGGTCTTTCTTTTGCAGCCTGTCAAACTCCTCGGTAATAATGCGCGAGTAACTCACACTCTCGCTATCGTTGCCTACGTTTGTTTTAATTGTGGCATAGGTTGGAGTCTCACTGAAGATGTCGTAGAAAGCAGTGAGCGAAACACTGAAGAATGCTTCAGCTTCCCTGAAATTGACGTTAGCTCTGTAGCTTTGACCTGTCTTGCGAAGTTGCCCTGGGTTGTAAGGCGGGTTGCCGTCTACCAAGCCCTTGACTTTAGCTCTGATCCGATTGCGTTCTTCGTCAGAACGAATCATCATTTGCACCAGATCAACCACCGCTTCGGGTGAGTTAAGCCGAGACTTTGGTGGTGTCCCTGATTCGTTAATAGTCTCCAGTGGGAGCGTGTTGCTAGTGTTCATATCTTTTTCCAGCAGTGATCAGGTAACGCTGCGTTCTCCTCTTCAGTGATCGTTTTCTGAAGCGCGTCTACAGGTATCCAAATCTGAGCTGCATTAAAGCAACCGCAGTGTTTGCACGACTTGAGACTTTTGTCATACGGAGTTTTTCTTGCACCCACAATTAGCTCGATTGTCTTGCGAACCCAACCGCTTCGACAGCCTTCACAGCCCACAGGTGTAATGTTATCCTCACAGGTGCTGCATATATGAGCACGGGACAAAGCCTGATCAGCGGTTGCGCGTTCTGAGCCAGCAGACACCAGTGTCTTTGTGAAACGCGCAGCTGCTTGCAGCGTTAGTTGAGTTCCCTTGGGGGGTTTGGGAGCATCCTTGTCGTGGCATTGTTCAGGTCGCGCCTCGCAGGCACCCTCCTCTACCAGATCCTCGATGTTGACTGGGACAGGCAGGTTGTTTGCTTTCCTGTGGTTAACCACCAGCTGCACCAAAGCAGGCCAGCTATAGGCTTGGATTGTGATCCCCGTCTCTGGCTGCTTGTAGGAGAATCCTCCAGCAGGTATGCGCCTCTTCTGCTTTAGTGTCAGCATTTCTAGTTAATTGTCGTAGATACTGTTGTATTGTAATACCAGCTTGTCCCAGCTGCTCTCGCCCCTCTTGTTAGCTGTGGCAGTTGCATACCCACCTAACCGTCTTGCCATCTCAACCACTAACGCAACTGCGTCCGCTAAATCAGGTGACTTACCTGTTCTGGCTTTCATATCAACCTTGCGCTCGATAATTGTCATGCGCTTTGCATCGTCAAACATTCGACTGCAAAACTCGACCACAACATCCGCAGGCATGCCCCGCAGCTGTTCGTTAATTACCCACTGCCGCACCGAGAACCAAAGCTCGGTTACTTTGTTTGCGTAAACATCACAGCTCTTCCTGTGATCCTCGGGAGATACTGGGCGTTCGCTTGCCCTACCCCCGAACTCGACACGCTGAATAGCTGGGCTCCAAGTCTTAGCTAGGATGTCGCAGAGTCCACCACCCTCACCTGTTGCATCGATTGCCAGATTCTCAGGTTTAACATTGTTCTCCTCACATATACTTCTGACCTGAGCAGCTATCTGGAAATGCACAGGGTCCGAGCTTTGCGCGTCAATGTCTATAATCCGGTTGAAGTCGAGCACAATGCCTAGCTTGCCGTTTTCAAAGTCTCCGTATCTGCCTAGCTGAATAACGCACCTGTCACCTCCACCGAAAGCTGGGTCCAAGCCTGCAATCATCTTGCTGGATCTAACAAAGGGAGCTGACTGCATAGCCCGATACTTCTCTACCAAGCTCTCACTCAGGACAGTTTTGCAGACACCTTCGGGAGCCCACATGCCGCGAGTGTATTTCCAGAACTTAGGGCTATCCTCTCCGTCATACTTCTGCGCTTGCCTGACTTGATCCTCGTTAATCAAAAAGTCGTATTTAGTTTTTCCAGCTAACATGTTGGGAGATTTCATCCCGTCGAAGCGAACACACAGTCCTCGCTCAGTCTCCCACTCCTCGTCTTCAATAGACACAGATGACCAACCGTTCTTTGGTGTAGCGAACCTGCCGTGTTGATCAAACTTGCTGTGAGGGTTACCGATAGCTAGCAGCTTGAATTCACTAGTTCCCTTCTGGAGATTGGAGCAAGCCTCGAAAGCTGCTTCGGGCGTATCAGTAGCTTCGTCAACAATAACCATTGTTCGCGCTGAACGGATTCCTTGAATGTTAGCGACAGCTTTGGACGTTGCACCGTCGAGCACAGGTATCGCAAAGATAGCGTGCTTATCGTCACCCCTGACAGCCTGCAAGGTGGTTTTGCTATCAACCATGTGAGCTGGGTATCCACCTTTACAAGTTCTGTGCAGTTCTTGGATCACGGGCCAAGCACGTTTGCGGATCATCTTGGCTGTAGTAGAAGTCAGGATGATCGAGGTGTGCAGCGGGGCAGCTAAGAAATAGATCATCGAATACAGCGCAGCAGCGTAAGTCTTTCCGCTTGCACCACAGCCTGACCACACCAGCCACTGGTTCTCACACAGCGATTGAATCTGCTTCTCCAGCCACGGATTCCAGATCAGTTTAGGCCAAAGCATATTGGCAGCATTACGAAAATGTTCGTAAGCACCCAACCCTCCCCTGACTGGGGGATGTTTGATTCTGAAGCAGTAAAGTTCCAGCTCGATTTCGTTAAGCTGAATCTCAAATGCCAGATTGTATTTATGCTTTATCAAATCGTTTGACAGCTACCGACTGTGAACTTGTGATAAGACCACGGGTCTACTCCCGCAAACTTTCATAAACCTGTCAAACGATGAGCGTTAACTTAAATAACAGCACAGACTGCTGCAACACGGATTGCACTAACACGACCGTTAATGTGCCTGGACCTCAAGGGAACGCTGGCTCAGCAGGAACCAACGGCACAAACGGGACCAACGGATACAACGGTTACTCAGTCACAGACGCTGCGTTCACAATTCCAAGTGCTAATACCAATACTAATATTCCCGTAGATCACACTGGCTGGATAGCTGCCACACCTACCGCTGATACGCAGATTATATTTATAGGTAACGCTGGACACTTTCTTGTTTCCGGTAAAGGCACTGGACATATTACAGGCAAACCTTTGTTCTACACAACGGACCCAGGTACGGTCGGGCAAGTAATTCCTGCCGGGACTGTCGTGTCACCCGCAGGTCTTCAGGGGCCAGCTGGAGCTACAGGAGATGCTTCCACATTATTAACAGCTAAGGGCGATCTGATCACACGCACTAGCACTGGTGCAACGACGATTGGGGTTGGTTCTGCGACTGACGGTAAAACTTTATTTGCTAACTCAGCTCTCAATACAGGTCTGGAGTGGAAGGCGATTAATTTTACTGACGTTAGTGGGAAAATTAATCTCGGAACGCAGACTGACACTACCAACAAGCTACCTCTCGACAGGCTCACAGGACCAAGTGATCAAGAAGGTGATCTTGCTTATTACAACGGCACTAGCTGGGCTAGGTTACCACACGGATCTGACGGTCAGGTTCTTACAGTCAGCGGCGGGGTTCCAGCGTGGGTAGCGGCAAGTAGCTCTGGGTTATCAGTGGTCGCTGAAGGGGATATATCATTTACGCTTATTAGTAGTGGGACGATTGACGCTACGGCAATTACGAACGCCTTAAACTTATCCGCATCGACTTGCTGGGCAGGGACCACAAGTAGCGCAACTATTGCTTTTGACTCTGCAATCGGCACTGACAGACCTGTAGTTATTTTCACAAACATCGACGCTAGTCCTCTTAATACGTCAGACTGGGTAGTGACATCTTCTTCTGCAACTGGACTCGT
>NHEC01000086.1 GCA_002171655.1 Planctomycetes bacterium TMED75 | reverse complement strand
TCACAGGCATCAAGGGCTCCATCCGACGTGCAATTGGGATCTGACCTCATATCGGTGGAATCAGCCTCGGAGAATGCGAAAACCCGAGAACTCCTCCACCGGGAAGGCTGTTTGCTGCTCTACGAGGGTGATTTTCGCCCCAAAGGAGGACTCAAGGAGACCCCGCAAGCAGTCAACGGCCTCGGAGGGCCCCTGGGCGACCAGGCGAACGGTCCCATCAGCCTCGTTTCGAACCCAACCGCGCAGGCCGACCCCACGGGCATGATCCCGGGCAGTGGCCCTGAACCCGACTCCCTGCACACGGCCATGAAAGATCAACTCGGCGTTGGTGGGGGTCATGGAATCATGAGCTCCGAGCAAGCAAGCTCACTCCTGAAGGGCTTCTTCGGGAATCTCGGCATTGTGGTAGACCGCCTGAACATCGTCATGATCCTCGAAAGCGTCCACGATTCGAAGCACCTGGCGTGCAGTCTTCAGATCGCAGCTGATGGTGCTTTGGGGTGCCCAGGTGATGCCAGCACTCTCCAGCTCGATCTCACCAGCCTCCAGGGCTTCCTTGAGGGTGAGAAAATCAGCGGGAGCACATGTGAGCTGCCACATACCCTCATCTTCGATCACATCCTCGGCACCTGCTTCGAGAGCAACTTCCATGAGAACGTCTTCGCTGACCTTGTCCGATGAGATGAAGAGCTCTCCCTGATGATCGAAGCTGAAGGAAACTGAACCGGTCTGCCCCAACTTCCCATTGTTCTTGTCAAAGAGAGAGCGGATTTCGGGAGCGGTCTTCTGAGGATTGGAGACCATGGTGTCCACAATCAGCGCAACTCCACCGGGGCCGTAGCCTTCGTACCTGACTTCTTCGAAACGTTCAGAGGATCCATCGAGACCAGCGCCTTTCTTGATGGCCTTCTCGATGTTGTCCTTGGGCATGTTTTCAGCCTTGGCCGCATCGATCGCATAGCGGAGGCTGACGTTGTACTCGGGATCAGCGCCACCCTGCTGGGCCGAGACGATGATCGCCCGTGAACAACGAGACCAGACCTTGCCACGCTTGGCATCCTGACGGCCCTTGCGGTGCTTGATGTTCGCCCATTTACTGTGACCAGCCACGTGGTGACTCCTTCGACCTGAAAGAAACAGAAGAATCGATGGTCATCCTCCCTCAACGGGTGGATGATTTTCGACTCCCGACTTTCTTCTTGGCCGTCTTCTTGGCCGCCTTCTTGGTCGTCTTCTTGGTTGACTTCTTGGTCACGGTCTTCTTGGAGACAGCTTTCTTGGCCACCTTCTTGACCGGGACCTTCTTGGAGGCGGTTTTCTTCGGCTCGGCCTTCTTGGGGGGGGCCTTCTTGGAGGAAGCCTTCTTCGATACCGGCTCTTTCGCAGAGGCCTTTGCAGCCGGAGTGCTCGCTCCTGTCTGATTTGAAGCGTTGTTCGCTTGTTCTGCGTCCTCCTCGACCTCGGGAACTCGGTACGCGAGGACGATGGGACGGGGAGTTGATCGCCTGGCTGGTTTCGGAGCGTCGTCCACAAAGGCGCGAAGACCGTCAGCGACCTCCAGTCCATTCTGACTTTTAACCTGCCGCGAGAGCCAGCTTGAACAGGCCCCGGAATCCACGACTTCACTGAGTACCTTGGCCTCGATCATGAGATCGACCAGTCGGTCGTCGACCGGGATCTGGTGAACGCCGAAACACCTCTGAAGCACACGAGCCGAAACATAGGGGGTGATACCGTGAAGGTCTTCCATGAACGCCTTGGCTTCGCGCTTTCCCTTTTCGCGAAGCTGATCGAGAGAAACTGCATGGTGCTTGAGGTAGATCGATTGAAGGGTGAGCTTCAAACGCTGAGACCGCTCGAGAGCGAGCGGATACCGTACGCCGAGAAGAGCTGCGATCTCGTTTGGAAGGCAGACTCTCAACTCGTTGAAGTCGACGGTGGCGGCCATCAGTTTCTTCATGCCATCCAGTGCCTGCTTGGTGGTCGCCTCCCAGAGGAGGAAACTGAAGATCAGCACCAGAATTGGATCATCATCGGCCCCGTGGCCGCCGGCAGCGGGCACTGAATCCCGCTTGCCGATCTTTTTGATGAGCTTGGTCAGGTTCTTGGGGTCTGCAACTCCGCTTTTCACGTGTCGGTTGCCTCCATGTTGTCAACGACCGGCTGGGCATTCTCTCCGTGCAGGAGTGACTCGATACGAGCCTGCTTTTTGAGAGACTTGTCAATTTCAAAACGAATACGGGGAATACGGCGCAGACGAGTTGCTTGTTGCACTTCCCGCTGGAAGCGCCCTTTGGCGGAAGCAAGTCCGCGAAGCACCGTTGATTCATACTGCTCGGGCAGAACCGAGATCCTGATCAGAGCGGCCGACAGGTCAGGTGAGACATCGACTTCGGTGATCGAAACCAGACCTCGAATACGAGGATCTCCAAGGCCACGGGACAGAGCTCCCTGAATCGCCTTGCGAATGGTGGAACCGACCTTTGCCAGACGGACCCCACTTTCAGGGTCTTCATCGTGACGAGGGAATCCTCGTTTTTTTGCGCTCGATCGCCTCATGATGTGCTTAGTTAAAGGGTCCTGGCGACTTCAATGGTCTTGTAACACTCGAGGACATCTCCGGCCTTGATGTCGTCATAGCCTTCGATCTTCATACCGCATTCAATGCCGGACTTGACTTCCTTGACGTCGTCCTTGAAGCGCTTCAGCTGTTCGAGACGCCGATCGCTTTCCACGACGATTCCATCTCGGGTGACACGAATCTGAAGGTTGCGCTCGACCGTGCCGTCGGTCACGTAGCAACCAGCGATCATGCCGACCTTCGAGACCTTGAACACCTCCCGAACCTCTGCGTGTCCCTTGACCTCGAGCTTGAGCTCCGGATCGAGAAGGCCTGCGGCAGCCTTTTCCACGTCGTCGGTGAGATCGTAGATCACCTCGTAGAGGCGGAAGTCGACGCGCCGCTGCTCCGCCAATGCTCGTGCCTTGGATGAGGTGGTGACGTTGAACCCGACCACGATCGCCCCGGATGCTTCGGCCAGGGAGATATCGCTTTCGCTGATCCCCCCCACCGCCGAGTGCTTCACCACAACCCGGACTTCATCGGTGCTGATTCGCGGCAGAATCGTCTTGAGCGTCTCGACGGATCCCTGAACATCAGCCTTCACGATGAGTGGCAGCTCACGAGCGCCAACTTCCTTCATGCGGTCGAAGATGTTGTCGAGCGTCACCTTGGGTTGGGCAAGAGCTTCTTCACGACCAAGCCGTCGGCATTCCTCCGCAGCGTTCTCAGCGGCCTTGAGACTGTCAACAACGTAGAACTTGTCACCCGCATCAGGAACCATATCGATTCCTGAGAGTGCGATCGGAGTTGAGGGACCAGCTTCCTGCACCCTGGTGCCGTGATCGTCGACCATGTCGCGAACCCGGCCGAACCCCCGTCCGGAGACGATGAAGGAACCAGTGGTCAGTTGACCTTCCTGAACCAGGACGCTGGCGACCGGGCCGCGTCCGTCCACGACCTGAGCCTCGAGCACGGTACCTTCGGCGTTGCCGTCGAAATCAGCTTTCAATTCCAGGAGCTCGGCCTGGTAGTCGAGAATATCGAGCAGTTCCTGAATGCCGTCACCATTGATGGCACTGGTCTTCACCACTTCGGTGTCACCACCCCATTCAACGGGATTCAGTTCATGCTCGGCAAGCTGACCAAGAATCCGCTGGATGTTGGGTTCAGTGGCATCGGGACGGTCAATCTTGTTCAAGGCTACGACAATCGGCACTCCGGCAGCCTTGGCGTGACTGATGGACTCGATCGTCTGAGGCATCACTCCGTCATCGGCTGCGACCACCAGAACCACCACATCGGTGACCTGTGCACCACGGGCTCTCATGGAGGTGAATGCTTCATGACCAGGGGTGTCGATGAAGGTCACCAGGCGCTCACCCTCGCCAGCCTTGACCGGCACTCGGAACGCGCTGGTGGCCTGCGTGATTCCGCCGGCTTCTCCCTCGGCAACATTGGCATTGCGGATCTTGTCCAAGAGCGAAGTCTTGCCGTGGTCGACGTGGCCAAGGATCGTGACCACTGGCGAACGGGGCCGCTCATCCGATCGGTCACGGTCCTCGAACTGGGCTTCGATCACTTCCGCGGCCGATTTCTTTTCCACGACCTGGAGTTCGATGTCGAAGTTCACCATGATCTCGTGTGCCTGCGCGGTTTCAATCGTCGAGTTGATGTTGGTCATCACCCCGAGCAGGAAGAGCTGCTTGAGAATGTCGTTGCCCTTCACACCGGTAGCGGCCGAGAGTTCCTTGATGGTGATCGGTTCGGAGACCTTCACTGGCCCCTCGGGTCGCTGAGTCACGACCTGGCGTCCACCCCGCCGCTTCCGATCCTGACGGTGTCGCTTGAAGAAGCCACCGGCGGCATTCAACCTGCGATCACGTTCCAGAATGTCCTGATCACGCCAGTTGCTGCTGCGACCATCATCAGCACCGGTTCCGGGGAAGCTGCGACCCGTGCGCCCCTCACGCCGACGATCTGAACGCCCTCCCTTGCGATCCGTACCGCGGCCAGGCGCTTCGCCACCACGTCCGTCACGTCGTCGACCAGACGCCGAATTTCCCCGACCACGCTCGGTCGGGGGCATGTCGGGCACGTTCATATCTCGGACACCACCCCCGGTGCGAGGTCCGCCTTGCTGGTAGCTGGGCCCATCGCCTCCAGAGCCTCCGCGAGGAGGGCGAGGCGCCCGAGGAGGAGCCACCGGATCAGGCTGCTCGACTCGAACGACAACTGGTCCGGAAAGCTTCACTTTCTTCTTCTCGGTGAGCTGCTCACCTGCAGGCGAGATGACTTCGGGACGCTTGGGAATATTCATCACCGGTGACTCTTCGGGAGAGTCGGCTTGGGCGATGAGATCCATGGCAGGTTCGTCGGTACCCTCCGACTGTTCGGTGGTGTCGAAGTCGGGCTGAATGCTGACGGGATCGGGAATCTCGACCACCGGAGCGACGGTCTCAGGCTCCTCGGAGTCCGGCAGCGGCACCTCGCTGGTCGGCGCTGGATCAGCAGTCTCCGGTTCAGCGACAGCTGACACAGGCTCCTTTGTCGCCGTGGCGGCTTCAGACACCAGCTCCTCGGTGGGCTTGGACTTCGCCTTGGCTCGACGCGGAGCCTTCTTGCGGGCAGCCGCGACATCCACGGGAGCCGCGGTCTCCACTGCCGTAGATGCTCCCGAGCCACCGCCGAACCATTCGCGAACAGTCAGCGCAAGGCCGAGCGAGATGGCGGACATGTGGTTGGTGATATCGGGAATGCCCTCGGCTTGGCATTTGGAGACGATATCCTTGCTTGAGACTCCAAGCTCCTTCGCCAACTGATGTACTCGTTTCACCGAGGTTTTCTTCGCCACGTGGTATCTCCTGTGAAGGATCGGGATCAGCCGTCAGCCTGCTCCGACTTTCCGTCCACACTCTCAAGTGCAGCTTCGGTATCAGTTGGTTCCGGGGTCGCCTCTTCGGAGGCCGTTGTTGATTCTGCTGCTTCGGTCGTGGGGGCCTGCTCGGTCATCGGCTCGACCGGACCACCTCCACCGAGAATTGCCGAAGCCCTCGATTCCACGTCGGGATCTGCGGCGATTGCATCGCCACCGGCATCGGCTCCGCCTTCGGTCAGAATACCGGCAGTAGCCGCCTCTTCGGCAGCACGCTGGGTTTCCTGCGCCTCGCGATCGCGTTCCTGTTGCTCGGCGACTTCCTTGGCCTTCAAGGATGCGGACTCCACAACGTGCATGGCCAGTTCCGGGGTCATTTCCAACTCGGCCTGAAGCGCTTCCTCGCCGATCTCCTCGACGTCGAACACACTGATCATGCCCAACGCGCCCATGCGGTCGAGCATTTCGTCGGTGACGCCCTCGATCGGACGGACGGTCTGCTCGAGGATGTCGAGACCCTTCTGGAATTCTGGAGGCGTGAGAATGTCGATGTCCCAGCCGGTCAGCCGAGCGGCCAGGCGGACGTTCTGACCACGACGGCCGATCGCCAGAGAGAGCTGATCCTCGCGAACGATGATTGTTGCTCGCCCGAGCTCGAAGCAGAGGCTGACTTCCTCGACTTCCGCAGGCTTGAGCGCGTTGGCGATGAGGATCTGACTGGATTCGTTCCAGCGGACGATGTCGATTTTCTCGCCACCAAGCTCATCGACGATGTTGCGGATCCGGCTGCCTCGAACTCCAACGCACGCTCCCACTGCATCGACCTTGGAGTCGATGGAGCTGACCGCAAGCTTTGTTCGAAACCCAGGTTCCCGGGCCATTGCCTTGATCTCGATCACACGCTCGGCAACTTCGGGAACCTCCGCCTCGAAGAGACGTCGGATGAATTCCGGATTGCCACGACTCAGCACGATCTTGACCTGGTTGCCAGCATCACGCACGTCGAGGATCAAACAGCGAACCCGGTCCCCAGCCTGGAACTGTTCTCCCGGAATCTGCTCGGAACGAGGCATGAAGCCCTCAGCACGATCGATCTGAACGACCAGTGCGCCACCCTCGTAACGCTGGGCCACGCCGGTGACGATCTCGCCCTGTCGCTTGGCGAATTCATCGAGGAGGCTGTTTCGCTCGTCTTCGCGGAACTTCTGGATCATCACCTGCTTTGCGGTCTGTGCGGGGATGCGTCCCAGTGTCTCCAACGGAATCACCTCGACTTCACCCTGCTCACCGTCGATGCTTTCTTCGAGGTTTCTCCATATGGAAATCACTCCGGTCTCACGATCCATGCGACATCCGAATTCCTCGGTGTCGAGTGAATTGAAGTGCTTGCGAGCGGCACTGACCATGGCCTGCTCGAGGTCGGAGATGAGCAGTTCACGATCGATGTTTCGATCACGTGCGATTGAGTCGAGGATGCGAAGCGTTTCCGAATTCATCGGGTTCTACCTTCGTGGTTCTGTGCGGGAAATATGAGGTTGCTTGATTACCGAGTTGTCGAGCGTTCCAACGCTCAGAAGAATTGAATCGGGACGAAACGAGAGAGAGCCTAAAGAATGCCGCAAGCCACGACCGCACAAAGGCGTTCGTGGCTCAACCATTCCATGCCGCGAAGGCATGACGCTGAAGCAGTGGCGTAGCCGTCACATCATGGACAGCGCTCCTAGAGTGCAAGGAGGCCACATCGCCTTCAGAGTCGACTGGGATTGGTGAGTAGGAGTCCGGTTCATATGGACACATGGCACCTTAAACAGTCACGGAACGGATGAGCACAACAAATCGGAAACAGGTTTCCGAATCGCGAATGATATCCCATGGGTGCGCCCGCGGCAATGCCCAAGCTCAAGTGCCGTCTTCATGGCCCGAACCGCCCTCAGAGGCACTGGAGTGGGGGTCGAGAAGTACCGCTTCCTCAGGCTCGATCGAATCCACGATGCGGACCGCACAACTGCCACGGTGGTGACCCAGGCTGCCAGTGAATTTGGGAGAGCCCCCCACGGAGATCAGGACCGGCTCTTGGGCTGGCTTCTGAGTGGTGATGAGATCACCGACCTGAAGCATGCGAAGCTCCTCGAAAGTGATCGAGGTCTTGGCCAGGGTCACCTCGACATCGAGTGAGGCCTCCGAGAGGCCCTGCTCGATCATGGCACGAACGGTCCCTTCGGACTCCTCACGGGAGTTGACGAACCAATTTTGCGAGTTGAAATCCTCGGTGACCGGCTCGATCACGTTGTACGGGAGGCACAGTTTCATGGTGCCCGTGCGACCGCCCATGCGGACCTCAAACCCGATGACCACCACCACCTCGTTGGGCGGCACGATCTGAACCAACTGAGGATTCGTCTCCATTTCACCGAGTTCAAAGCCAAATGCATCGATTGCCGACCAGGCGTCGTTCAGAGGCTGCATGCCGCGCTCGAGGATCTTGCGCACCAGGCGCATCTCGATCATGGTCATCGGACGCTGCGGGACGAATAAATCCTTGGTATTGCCTCCCATCAGCCGGTCCAGAATGGGATAGACGATCAGGGGGCTGATTTCGAGGCAGAACTGTCCGTCGAGAGGCTCCCCATTGATCAGGCTAAAACAGGTCGGATTGGCCAGGCTGCCCAGAAATTCCGAATAGGTCATTTGTTCGGCCTGCTCGACCCGGACTTCCACGATGGTCCGGAGGAACCCGGAGAGCGAAGCGCCGAAATTTCGGGCGAAGGCTTCGTGCAAGGTCTGCAAAGAACGCATCTGGTCCTTGCTGATGCGCTCGGGGCGCTTGAAGTCGTAGGCACGAATCTCAACGGTCTCGTTCTGCCGGCGATGTCGCGAGAAGATCTCGCGTGGGTACAGCATCCCATCGTCTCCGGAGGAGGGGTTCTCGATTACGTCGGCACGTGCCAGGGGGTCGGGGTAGGTATCGGCCATGTCACTGCTTATCGGAAGGCAGCGGCTTGCTGCTTGAACGTCCTTGCCTGATATCGGCCTTCCCGGCATCAGGCGTCGAAGGAGATAAGTCACATCAGTGGCATCTTGTTCAGCATCCCGAGAGGAAGCTGGCCATAGACTAGTGGCATGCTATGGACCCTCCCCCTCATCATCGGGCTCTGCCTGCCCTCATTGGCTCAGGAAGCTGATTCCTCCCCTCAAGCGTCTGCGGGATCCCAAGCGGCTTTTTCAGCGCGATTGGTGACTTCACGCCCCAAGATTCGGCCCGGGGAATGGTGCACTCTGGCCTGGATTCTGGAACCCATAGGGGACACGCCAGTCCGGATCGGACCGCCCGATGACGGAATCCGACCCGCCGCGGGCATGCCCCAGACCGACACTCGCCTGCAGTGGCTGTCGGAAGAGGATTCCTACCAACTCATTCCAGATCTGATCTCGATCCAATGGCCCCGGACGGTGGAAGCTGAGGGCGCCACGCGAGGTGTGCTTGAACTGCCACAAACGGTGTTCATCCCGGTGAAGGCCGGGCCCGAGAGCATTGTTGGAAAGCCGCGGATCAAATTCGCCCTTGAAGGCGTGGTGATGGGTGCGCAAGACACCCCGTTCCGAATAGAGGAAGAAGTGACCCTGGACATCGTGCACCCCACTGATCCCTCGGCCACGGAACTCGAAGGGGTTGATCCGATGGTGTTCGTCACCTGGCGAGGAAATCTGCCCGATTGGAGCGTGCAGCACACTTCTCCCTCAAAGCCGAGAACTGGCGCACCGGCGATTGCCTGGGTGGTCTTCGCGATTCCCCTGACTCTCACCATCGCCGCCTTGACCTGGGCATTTGCTACCAAGCGGATGTAATGCAGCGGCGGGTTAAACGAAGTAGGCTTGGCACTTCAGATCAAGGGAGTCTTCTCTGTTGAACAGTGATCCAAGGAACCTCATCCTCAGCTCGGCCCTGGTTGCCTCAAGCCTCTGCTCGACGGCGTTTGCCCAGGGATTCGACCTTGATTCCCTGACTCAGGAAAGCTTCGGGGACAGCCGGGACGTGGTCACGGTCAGCTTCACCCCGGACTCCGACTCCGTGCAGCCCGGCGGTACGGTCCTGGTCGAAGTCGTCTTCCAGATGAAAGATGCCTGGCACATCTGGCCCCAGGAAGGGGGCAGCCCCGCCGGGATGGCAATCTTCGACGGAGCACAGTGGACTGCGATCGACGTGGTGGAGGCTGAAGGGCTCTCACTGAGCTCGATCACCTGGCCCGAAACCCATGACGTCGAGGTCAACCTCGGTTTCGGCGCAGAGGATTACGCCGTATTCGAGGGACGTGCGGTGGCGAAGGTGGAACTGATGGTGGCCTCCGATGCACCACCGAATCCATCGATCACCCTGAGCGCCTATTTCCAGGCATGTGACGATTCGACGTGCCTGGCACCAACCTTCGACCCCCCCACCGGATCCTTGTCATTCGAGAGGCTTGGGGGGACACCGACGACGGTGCCGGTTGCGAAAGAGCTGGTACCGGCTCAGACGAAGTCCACCGATTCAGCGGAAGCCGGCATGCCCGGGGCCGCCAGCGAAGACACGACATCCCAAGCCGGAGGTTCGACGGCTTTCTTCGGGTTGGAAGTGCCGCAAAGCAGCGGCTTCACGGGTGCCCTGGTCTTGGTGCTTCTGGGAATCCTGGGGGGGTTCATCCTGAACCTCACACCCTGCGTGCTTCCGGTCATTCCGATCAAGATCATGACCCTCTCCCAACATGCCGCGACGCCAGGACGAGCACTTTCGCTTGGCCTGTGGATGGCACTCGGGGTCTTTGCCTTCTGGTTCGTGATCGGACTTCCGGTGGTCTTCTTCGCGTCGATCACCGACCCCTCGAGAATCTTTGGTATCTGGTGGGTCACGTTCTCAATCGGAGCACTCATTGGAGTGATGGGCATCGGGATCATGGGGCTCTTCACGCTTTCACTGCCTCAATCGACGTACCTGATCAACCCCAAGGCGGACACCGCCTGGGGATCCTTCCTCTTCGGAGTGATGACCGCAGTGCTGGGTCTGCCATGCTTCGGTTTCGTCGCCGGCGCACTCTTCGCCGGTGCAGCCACCCTTCCTCCGATCGTGACCCTGCTGATCTTCGGCTCGATTGGGGTGGGCATGGGTGCGCCCTACCTGGTGCTGGCAGCCTTTCCCAAGTTGGTGGATCGGATTCCGAGAACCGGCCCCGCCAGCGAACTCGTCAAGCAGGTGATGGGGCTTCTGCTGCTCGCCGCCGCGGCCTACTTCATCGGATCCGGCCTCATCGGGCTCGTTGCCGAACAACCCTGGATGGGACGACTTCTCCACTGGTGGGCGATCGCCATTGCACTGATTCTGGCCGGTGGCTGGCTGACTCTGCGCACCTTCCAGATCACTCCACGATGGGGACCCCGGATCACCTGGCTGGTGGTTGCACTGGTACTCGCGGTCCTTCCCACCTGGTACTCGATCCGAGCCACCGAAAAGGCTCGCATCACCTACGAAGCGTTTGAAAGCGTCCGATTCAGCGGCGCGGGCACGTACCTGACTGACGTCTGGAACCCCTTCGACCCGATTCTTTTCGACATCGCCCGAGAAGAGGGCAAGATCGTGGTGGTGGACTTCACCGCCGAATGGTGCATCAACTGCAAGGCACTCAAGGCTGGCGTACTGGATGTCAATCCGGTCAAGAGCCGACTCGCCGACAGCCAGGACATCGTGATGTTCACCGCCGACAACACCTCCCGAAAAGCGTACGGCTGGGAGCTGATGAAAAAGATCGGGCAGACCGGGATCCCCTTGCTGGCCATTTGGTCTCCGTCGGATCCGTTTGAAAAACCTTGGATCTCGACTGCCTACACCTCGAGCCAGGTCATCGAAGCCCTGGACCGGGCCCAGGCCCAGGCCACACTTCAGGAGCAGACCGAAGAGGGCGGTGGTGAGTGAGCTTTCGATATACGGTCCAGGCGACCTTCGAGGATCTTGAGGTTGCCCGTGAATGGATCGACTGGTTAGTCGAGGGACACTGCGCCGAAGTTCGCAAGGGTGGCGCCAGCAACGCACAGGTCGTGCGCCTGGAAGGCGACCCGATCACCCTCGAGGTGCGCTATGACTTTCCTGATCGGGAGACGTTCGAACGCTATGAAGCGGATCATGCACCACGACTGCGTGAGGACGGTCTCCAGAGGTTTCCCGTCGAGCGAGGCATCCGCTACCGCCGAAGTTGCGGTGAAGTGGTTCACTTCGAGGGTTGAAGAAGCTCTTCCAAGCGACGTTCGAACTTCAAACGCTGCTCATCGGGGTACTGGACCAAGGGATCCAGTCGCTTCATCCGATTGTTTGCCAGTGCCTGCTCGAGGGCGGCTTGTTCCGCGATGCGATCTGTTCCACGCCGAAGAGCCTCCACCAACCCTGCATGCAGACTCGGGTCACCGGGGTGATGGGCCAGAGCACGCTGAAAGGCCGCAGCGACGCGTTCCCAGGCAGCCGCGGATTCCACCGACTCCATCAGCGCAGCCTCCTGCTCGATCCAGGCGGCGGTGATCGCGCCCCGCGTGGGATCACCAGATCGTTCCAGCCGCTGCACACGCGCCAGGGCTTCAAGCAAAAGCGCGGAGCGTTCTCCGGAATCGAGGCGGGGATCCGCGGCCAGGAGGCGCAGTTGTTCGATCGAGGCCCACGCGGGCGCTTCCAGCGCAGGATGCAGATCCCAACACGCCAGCAGCTCGTCAATCGCCTGACGGCGCAATCCTGGGCCAACCTGCCGCACCAGAGTGCGCGCAATGATGGAAGGGTCGTTGGAACGGGGTGCAAGCTCGGAGATCTCTTCAAGTGAAAGTCGGCTCTCGTCCATGAATCCGCCGGTTCGAGAAAGCACCTCATCCAGCGCTTCCATGCGTGAGATCGGAGTGAGCGAACGTGGCAGGCGATCCACCTCAAGGGTGAAGGCACCAACCGCACGCAAGGGCTCGGCTGCCGCGTTCATACGACGGTCCACGTCGAGCTGAGGCAGCACACAGGCCAGGAAAAGCGCGACCCCACAGAGCACGGGCATAGCTGCTGCCAAATAGTCGCTTTGATGCCGACTGCCGGAATGTGCGACCGCAAGCGCGCCGAGGAATCCCCAGGTGATCGCTACGGTTCCAGGCTGGACGAAGAGCATGTCCAGAACTGAAAGTGAAAGCACCGTGGCGCAGCTGCCACCAACCACCCAGGCAACAGCGGGTCCGGAAAGCGCGTTGAAGACCGACCGAGCCGCGAACAGAACCATGAAAGCGACCAGCAGAGCGACCAGTCGAAACAGCATCAAGGTCGGATTCAAGGCGGGGTATTCGAACAGAATGGCCACGTACGCTGCAGCCGCGAGCGCCAGGATGAAGAAAAGCGACTGCCGTGGGGTCACGGTCCCCGATACGAATCTGGCCGCTCCGCTTCGAAAGGCGAGCAGACCAAGCAGACAGATCCAGAAGGCACCAAAGACTCCAAAGGACACCACCCAGTCAAGCAGAGCATTGTGCACGCTTGCCGGTTCTTCAGGACTGAGTACTGGCCGGACCGCGAGGTACGCCGACTGGAAACCGTCGGCACCCACCCCCCACACGGGATGCTCGGCAAGGATCTGCACTGCGCCCTGGAAGTAATGCCAGCGGAACAGAAGGCTGAGTTCACCCCCGAGTGCATCGGGACCCAGTAGCCCTCGAACGACGACCACCAGGACGGTCAGGCACAAAGCACCGACCGCGAGCACCCCCACCAGATGCAGACCACGACTGCGCCAGGCGGGAACCGCCAGGGGCACGCAGGCAACCAACAGACCCAGACCGGCGGCACCCAGCGCACCCTTTGATCCATTGAGCAACATCAGACTGAGAAACCCAACAAGAACACAGACGTACAGGAGAAAACGGGTGCCGCTGGCGACTCGAGCGCCGACCACCAGCAGCGACAACAGTCCCAGGACCATCCCGATCGCCATAAGTCCGCTGAAGAGGTTCGCCAATCCGAACCAGCCCGTGGCCTCGGGTTGCAGCAGTCGTCGTTCGTACAGATTTGCCTGTACGGAGTCGGGTTCCCAGCCGAAGGCGCGCAGCATCGGCTCTCGGTTGGCGTTGAAGAACTCGACCGTTTCACGGTGTTCGATCAGCAACTGGACTCCGCCGCGAACCGCAAGCATTGAGAGCACGGCAAGCAAGCTCCCAAGAACCAGGGAGCGGATCCCCGGAGCACGACACCCATGAGCGAGGGCGACGGCACCCAGAGCCGCCGCAAACCAGTCCACACCGATCCAGAAGGAGGACGCTTCCGACCGGGCATGAAGCACGATCGCGACCAGAGGCAGAATCCACAGCAGGATCAACCCCCGATCCAGCCCACGACCGGAACAGCGTTCCCCGAGAAGGACCAGCGTGCCGGCCAGCAGGATCAAGATCGAACTCAGCGCCGAACCACCCGGACCCAGTCCGAACCAGGGAGCGGGTTCCGCCATGGGGTCCAGGTCGAAGGACGGCTCCGGCGAGATCATGACCAGACAGCGAAACGCGATCAGCCCCAGAAGCATGGCGGCTCCGAGCGGACCCAGCACGCTTTCGGTGGAAGGGGGATGCGAAGGTGTGGAGTCACTCATCGTCGGTGGTTCCGAAGGGAGAAAGGCCACTTTCCAGAAGGGCCAGGCCACCCAGCAACACCAACGTGGCGATGACCAGGAGGGTTGCCATTGCCGGAGAGACCGAACCCAGCACGATTCCGTTGACGCCGGTCGCCACCGTAATTGCACAGATCACCAGGACCGCGCGACGTGGCGTGAGGCCTCGCTGCACCAGCCGATGTGAGAAGTGCTGCTGATCACCGACGAAGGGGCTGCGCCCCTGAAGTGTCCGAATGAGCACCACACTGGTGAAGTCGTAAAGCGGAACCGCCAGAACCACCAGCGGCATGAAGACGCCGTACCAGGCGGTGCCCAAGGCGTAATCGGTATCGGTGGTATCGACGAACGTCGTGCGCACCGTGGCGATTGCCAGAAACCAACCAATCACCATCGACCCCCCATCGCCCATGAAGATTCGGGCGGGCGGAAAGTTGAAGATCAGGAAACCGAGTTGAGCCCCGACCAGCAGGGCCAGCGAAAAGGCGATGAAATACTGGTTGTTGATGATGGTGGCAATCATCAGAACGGTGGCGACAATCGTTCCCACCCCGGCCGCCAGTCCGTCCATGTTGTCCAGGAAGTTGAAGGCGTTGGTGATTACCACCAACCAGAGCATTGTCAGGCTGCAGGAGACAACCCAACCCACGAGCCCGATGTCATCCAAGACGTGCAGCAACCGGACATCGAAGAGCAGCACCAGCAGTGCGGCCATCAGAAACTGGAGGAACAGCTTGAGCGAAGCAGGCAAGGCCGTCCGATCGTCGACCACGCCCACCACGTGCAGAATGAGGCAGGAGGCAATGATCGCCACCCAGGTTCCCATCTGGCCGAGAATCCTCGCATTGACCGCCTCCATGGTGCTCCCCAGATCATCCGGAATCGGATCGATCGTGAACCAGAGAAACCCAACCCCGAAGGCGACCGGCAGCATCGCGCCGATGAAGATGCCGACTCCTCCGATGTTTGGAATCGCACGCAGGACCTTCTGGTGACCTTCAGAGCCTGCGGAATCAAGCATGCTTGCACGACGTCCCCAACGCATCAGCCACCAGACCAGTGGAGCACTGATGAGAAAGCCAGCGAGGATCGCGAGAAGGATGAAGGGCAGCATCTCGAAAGTCTTTCGGTGGAGGGAACCACGAACCGCGGTATGGCTTCATTCGGATCAAAGCACTCAGGGACCGCAGGAAAGCCTACGGCGAGAACCGGTGAAAAGGTCCGTCAACGATGGTTCCCTGCCAAAAACCCTATCTGGTGCTAGGGTGGTCCCATGCGCTCAATGACCATCTACTGTTCCGCCTCCGAAGGCATCGACCCCCAGTTCAAACCCGCCGCCCGCCGTACTGGCGCACTGCTTGCCGAACGGGGCATCGAACTGATCTATGGCGGAGGCGCGGTGGGCCTGATGGGAGAGACCGCCCGGGCCTGCAAGGAGGCCGGAGGTCGGGTGACCGGAGTGATCACCAGGCACCTGCTTGATTCCGAGCAGGGTTGGACGGGGTGTGACGAACTGCTGGTGGTCGATTCGATGCGGGAACGCAAACAGGAGATGATCGAACGAGCGGAAGGCTTTCTCACGCTTCCGGGTGGACTGGGGACCTATGAGGAGTTCTTCGAAACCCTGGTCGGTCGCCTGCTCATGGAGCACCAGAGACCAATTGGAGTTCTCAACGACCAAGGTCACTTCGACCCGCTGATCGAGATGTTCAGGCACGGGGTCGAACATCGGTTCATCACCGAACCAACCTGGCAGCTGGTTCACTTTGGAACGGATCCAGAGCAGCTCATCGATGAACTCTGCCGAGCGGAGACCGTGGAGATCGATCCGGACCAGTTCTATCCCGCGCGAAGCAGCTGATCGGCCGAAGGCCGGGTATTCTAAAGCGAGTATGGGTGAACCGATTGGAATCATCGCAGGTGGCGGCCGACTTCCCATGGTCATCGCCGAAGGCATGCGTGCCGCTGGACGCGAGGTCTGCGTGGTGGGCCTTCGGGGACACTGCTCGAAGGACATCCTCGAGATGGCAGATCGCTGCACCACCGCGGGAACCATGCGGGTGGGGAGCTGGATCAGAGCCTGTCAGCGATTCAACGTGAAGGAAGCGGTGTTGGTGGGCCGAGTGGACAAGGCCGGCATGCACGTGCCATTCCGATTCATCCGCAACATCCCCGATCTTCGCACCATCGACATCTGGTATCGTCGCCTGCGCCACGACAAGCGATCGGCCCACCTGCTCCGAGTGGTCGCCGATGAACTGTCGTCGAAGGGAATCACACTCATCGACTCCACCAAGTACATCCCGGACCACATGGCCACCACCGGCGTGATGACCAAGAAACCCGTTCCGGCCTCGATGCTGGAGGATGTTCGCTTCGGCTGGTCGATCCTCCTGCAGACGGTTGAACTGGAAATTGGACAGGCGATCACGGTCCGAGAGCGAGACGTCGTCGGTGTGGAAGCGGTCGAAGGTACCGACCGACTCATCGATCGAACCCAGGAACTCTGCCCCCGGGGCAACTGGACCCTGCTCAAGACCGCAAGCCGTGGCCACGACATGCGCACCGACGTTCCTACGATCGGGCTGCAGACGATAGAAAAGCTTGCCGCCTGCGGTGGAAGCTGCCTTGCCGTGGGATCCGGTCGCGTGATTCTGCTCGACAAACCACAGGTCATCGAGGCCGCGGATCAAGCGGGTATCACCATCATCGGAATCGACGAGAACGGATTGCCGAGTGAGTGAACGACGGTTCGTGTCCAGAGCCGGAGACAAGCTCGATCACGCCCTGAACGCCTTCGACCTGGCAGTCGAAGGTATGCGATGTGCGGATTTCGGCTGCAATGTCGGGGGATTCACCGACTGCCTGCTCAGCCGTGGAGCCCGCCAGGTCACTGCCATCGACACCGGGTACGGCGTACTGGCCTGGAAACTTCGCAGCGACGAGCGGGTCACCGTCCTGGAACGAACCAATGCACTGCACGCCGAGGTGCCTCCGGATGGAAACGATCTGGTGGTGATCGACCTTGCGTGGACCCCCCAGCGACTGGCCCTGCCCGCCGCGATGAACTGGTTGGCGGAAGGAGGACGGGTGGTCAGCTTGATCAAACCGCACTATGAACTCTCCGAGGACCGGAAACACCTGCTGCAAGGTGGTTTTCTTCCCCAGGAACTGGCACCGGAAGTGCTCAAGGAGACCTTGGATTCGATGGCCGAGCTGGGCTGGAACGTACTGAAGACCACCCAATCACCGCTGGTCGGGGGCAAGAGCTCGAGGAAGCGCGGAGTTCCTGGAAACATCGAATATCTGGCGATGCTTGAACCACTGGATGCCGGCTGAGAAACCAGGTCGTGGGAACCGAGCAAATCCGACGAAACATGCCAAAATGAGGTAGAATCCGGGTCCGAAACACAGGTGTCCGATCGCGGCACACGGCCGGATTGGGACCGCTTTCGCGGGTCTCCCAAGCAAACAGGAATCCCCCCCCGAACATCATGGCCGACGAGCACGAAACCCCACCTCCGACCGGACCCACCGATGGCACCACCGCGGTCGGGAGTCAACCGCCGCGGGATCGGATCGTGGACCTGGAGATCGACCGCGAACTTCATGATTCCTATCTGACCTACGCCATGAGCACGATCATGGATCGTGCACTTCCTGACGTACGCGACGGGCTCAAGCCATCCCAACGTCGCATCCTGGTCGCGATGCACGATCTGAATCTGAGCCCCGGCCGCAAGCACATCAAGTGTGCGAAGATCGCCGGTGACACCTCAGGCAACTACCACCCCCACGGCGAAAGTGTCATCTACCCGACGCTGGTGAACATGGGCCAGCACTGGAAGACCCGCACTCTGCTGGTCGACAAGCAGGGCAACTTCGGATCGATCGAGGGTGACCCACCGGCAGCAATGCGATACACCGAGGCGCGCATGACGCACGCGACGATCGCAATGCTCGAGGACATCAAGTCCGAAACCGTCGACTTCCGGCCCAACTACGACGACCGCCTGATGGAACCGGTGGTGCTGCCCGCGAAATTTCCGAATCTCCTCTGCAACGGTTCGAGTGGAATCGCCGTGGGGATGGCTTCGAGCATGCCGCCCCACAATGTGGGCGAGGTGTGCAAGGCGATCGTTGCAGTTCTCGATGATCCTGAAATGGACGTTCAAGGCTTGCTGGAGATCATTCCGGGGCCGGACTTCCCCACGGGAGGATCGATCGTGGGCCGACGGGGCATCATTGAAGCCTACGCCACCGGTCGAGGACGAGTCACGGTACGCGGCAAGGTCCGCCATGAAGAGCGCAAGGGTCGGGACTACCTGATCATCGAGGAGATCCCCTACCAGGTCGTCCAGTCGAACCTGATCGAGAAACTTGCGATCGAAGCCGGCAAGGACGGTCGCATCCCCGACATCTCCAACATCCACAACCACTCCGGTCGCACCGCACAGACCAGAATCCTGGTCGAGCTCAAGCGCGGAGCGGACCCGGCGGTCGTCGAACGTCAGATCTATCGCTTCACCCCGCTGCAGTCGACGTTCTCGATCATCAACATCGCGCTGGTGAACAATCGACCACGCACCCTTTCGATCAAACAGCTCATCCAGTGCTGGATCGAACATCGCATCGAGGTCATCCGCCGTCGAACGGAATACCTGCTTCGTCGGGCTCGCCAGGACGCCCACAAGCTCGAGGGCAAGATCTACGCGGTCTGCGACATCGACGAGGTGATCAAGCTCATCCGTGCCAGCCGGACCCGCGAAGAAGCGATTCGACGCCTCCAGGAACGTGCGTTCCGCATTTCCCCGGATCACGAACACGCGGACAGCATCCCTGCACGCCTCATCGAAGCCTCGCAGGAAGGTGAAGGAGTCCTGCTCACTCATGTGCAGGCCGATGCCATTGGTGCACTCCGGCTTATCCAGCTAGTCGGCCTGGAGATCGAGACCCTCACTCAGGAACTGCGCAAATTGCACAGTGAGATTGAAGACTACGAGTCGATTCTCGACAGCCCGGAACGGGTTCGTTCGATGATTCGTGAAGACTGCCTCGAGATCTCCGAGAAATTCGCCGACGAACGCCGCACCCAGATCGAGGAAGGCGACGCCGACGACTTTGAAATCGAATCCCTGATCCAGGAACACGACGTGGTGGTGACCATTTCCCACGAGGGCTACGTGAAGCGCCTTCCGGTGGACACCTACCGTTCCCAGGGACGTGGCGGCACGGGCATCCGTGGCAGCCAGACCAAGGAAGATGATTTCGTCGAGCACGTCTTCGTCTCGACGACGCACACGGACCTCATGTGCTTCACCAACACCGGGCGGGTCTTCCGAATGAAGGTCTGGCAGATTCCCGAGATGAGTCGTACGTCACGAGGTCGGCCTATCCAGAATCTCATCGGCCTCCGGCAGGGCGAGACGGCACGGTTCTTCCTGCCGGTCGCGGACTTCGAGAAGTCGGAAGACTACCTCTTCTTCGCCACCGCCTCCGGCAAGGTGAAGCGAACCTCTCTGAAGGACTACCGCAACGTCAATCGAAGCGGCATCATCGCGGTCAACCTCAACGAGGGGGATCGCCTGGTCGGGGTCGTTCAGTCGACCGGCGACAGTCATGTGCTGCTCGCCACCTCGAGCGGGATGGCGATTCGTTTCAACGAAGACGATGCTCGAATCATGGGCCGAGCGGCGGCAGGGGTGAAGGGCATCGACATCAGTGACGATGACGAAGTCATCGGGCTCGTCCGCTGCGACGCGGGCGACGACTTGCTCACTGTCACTCAGAACGGGTACGGCAAGCGGACCAGTCTCGACGACTACCTCGTGCAGTCGGAGGACGGCTCGACTCGTCCCCAGGGCCGAGGTGGCAAGGGCCGCATCGACATCAAAGCCACCCCCCGCAACGGCAAGGTGGTCGCGGTGCGCCCGGTCAAGGACATGGACGGTGCCGTCTTCGTCACCCAGAACGGACAGCTGATCAGAACTGCGGTCAATGAGATTTCGAGGATGGGGCGCAACACCCAGGGCGTTCGAGTCGTTCGGCTCAGGGACGGCGATTCCTTGATCGCGATGGCTCGGGTGGTCACTGACGACTGACCAGAGCCTTCCACCCACTGGTCCAGGCGACCTGTGGTACATTCGAACCCCAGAGTACGCAGAACCGGAGAAGAGCATCAAATGCCGATTGAAGAATGGTCCGAGGAAATAACGATTGCCACGGTCGGAGACGAGCCCGCCTTTTCCGAGGACATGGCCAACCTCCTGCAACGGCTCGACGAACGCGTGGAAACGACGCCTGACGTCGTACTGGACCTCGCCTCCGTCTCGTATCTCAACTCATCGAACATCGCCCAGATGCTCAGGCTTCGCAAGCGGCTCAATACCGGCGGTCGCAACATGCGGATCTGCTCGGTCGACGACCAAGTCTGGGGTGTTCTGATGATCACCGGACTGGACAAGATCTTCGACTTCACGGACGACGTATCCACTGCCCTGGCTTCGCTTCAACTCTCGGAGTGACGGCAGCAGCGGCCCCTCCATCCTGGAGCCAGCGTGCCCATCAGAAGAAGCAATCATGAATTCAGAGTTGAACTCACGCCGATGATCGACGTGATCTTTCTCCTGCTTGTCTTCTTCATCTATGCCATGGTCCTGATGGTGCGAGTGGACCTGGTTCCCATGGAATTGCAGAGCTTTCAGACCGGAGAGCCCGCCGAACCAGCTCCCGCAGCCACGATCTCGATCGACCTGGACGGCAACATTTTCCTCGACCGAACCCCGATTGATCTGGATGAACTCGCCAACTCGGTCAAGGAACGAACCATCATCGATCCTGCCACGGTCGTTTATCTGGCCGTGGCTGAGGGACCCAGCAAGACCGACCGCGCACCGGTCCTTCAGGACGTCTGGGATCGACTGCGCCCGACCGGAGTCACCATCAACCTGGTGGGTCGGCCCCGTGCGGGTGGAGCCCCCATTCCGGGCACGGTAGTCACTCCACCTCTCGGCAGTGCGGGCTCATGAGTAAGAAGATCCGCGGTCGTCGGGAGACCATGATCCTGGTGTTCGGGCTGGCGTTCTCGGTCATCTTCCATGCTGCAGTCCTGTTGCCGGTACTGATCGACGTCGCCAACAACGATTCACCGGAACGATTCGTCGAACTGGTCAGCGCAATCGAACCACCCGCCCCGGAACCCGAAGCGGAAGAACCGGAACTGGGTATCGAGGAATCGATGGCCAAGACCATGAATTGGATCGGGTACGAGGAATACGAGGAACACCTCGCTCGACTGGGGGAGACCGATCAGGCGGAATTCATCATGCAGCCGTCTGGTGGCGGTGGTGCGCCCCCCCCCACCCCACCAAGTCCCCAGGTCACACCACCCACCGAAGCAGCGCAGCCCACGCCGGCCGATCAATCCGAAAAGATCGAGTCGGCGAAACCCTCCCTGGCCGAACCGACCCCCCCCACCGAGCAAGCCCAGATTCCCGAGGCAGCCTTGAAACCAGACGCTGAGCAGATCGAGACTCAGACCGCGGAAAAGACGAATCCAGACGCCACCGAAGGGAAGAAGCCAGACGAGCGGGCCCCCAAGGACGGGGAATCAGAGACCAAGGAAGAGAAAACAGAACAACCCAAGCCCGATGCGCCCAAACCAGAGGAACCCGCAAAGGAACCTCAGGAGCAGGAACCGCAAGAGACGCCCCCCACCAATCCAACGCCTCCGGACCCCAAACCCGAGGCAGACCCCGGGAAAGGGCCGGGAACGGGTGAAGGTGATTCTGGCGAAAGTGGCGATGCCGCGGACAAGGAATCAGATGCGACCAGCATCGTGGACGTCCCCCCGGACCTGTGGAAACGGGGCAAGCCTGTGGCCGCCCAGGGGGTCGAGCTTCAGACCAAGCGGCCGGTGATCAACACCCTGACGCAGATCAGTGCTCGATTCGGCAACCCCGTGGTTGAGATTCGATTCAACGCCAAGGGCAGGCCGGTTCAGGCACGGATCCTCGTCTCCAGCGGCGACCGCCGTCTCGACGAACCGATACTCGACTCGCTCTATCGCTGGCGGGCCAAGGGCGAGAAACTCGCCGCGCTCAAGGGCGACGAGACCTTTGACGTCAAACTTCGCTTCGTCCTCCGATGAACACGACCCGTCCTCCGGTTCAGGAGGCAGGCGAATCCAGGCGTTCTCGCCAGGTCGTCATGCGTGCATGATCCGTGAGGTCGTAGTCCAGAGGTGTGATGGTGGCATCACCCGCGAGCAAGGCCTCGACGTCGCTGCCGCTGGCGATTTGATCGAAATCAAGACCGCTGCCGCAGGCCCAGTAGTAGTCACGCCCGTCGGGGCTCTGCCGACAGTCGTACCGGGAGCTGCCGGCAGCCTTGTTCATGTCCACCACACGAACCGCGGGCATCGGTCGGTCATCCGCCTCGGTCCGGGGAACGTTGATGTTGATCACCGAGTGAGGATCGATCGGGTGTTCAAGCACTCGGTCGATGAGGGTGCGTCCAATCTCGGCCGCACGCGCGTACCGGGTCTTCGCGGGATTGCCGATGTGCAGACTGACCGCGATCGCCGGCACCCCGAGGAATGCGGCTTCCACCGCCGCCGCCACCGTTCCACTGTAGATCACGTTGATTCCGACATTGGCCCCTGAATTCATCCCACTGACCACCAGATCCGGCCTCGAGTCCGGTCCATGGTGTTTCTGCCAGAGTGCGCGCAGTGCGACCTTCACGCAGTCCGCGGGGCGGCCGTCCACCGCAAACCCAGTCATGCGGTCGTTGACCACGACCTCTTCACTCATCAGAGGTTCGTAGAAGGTGATTCCATGACCGGTGGCCGACTGCACGGTCAGAGGTGCCACGGTCATTATTTCACCGAGTCCCTCGAGTGCCTCGTGCATCGCGGCAATTCCCGGAGCGTGTATTCCATCATCATTGGTCAGCAGTATGCGCATTGGATGTTCACCTTGGAGTGAGTACGTATTCGCGTCCACCCCAACGGATTGGACGACCATGTCTGAGATCGGAGGCTCCCGCGAGCATCAGCTGCCCGATGATCAGGCAGCCAAGTGGGTAGCCGAGCAGTCCCATCAGCGGGGTCCCGGCGGCACGGTAGAACTGGTGGAGTGCCAAACACTGTGCGAGCAGCCCTGGTCCGACTGCACTCAGCGCGAGGATCAAGGCCGCGTGATCCCCCCGGTTGAAGAGGACCACGCCCAGCACCAGCGCCGCCGCCTGAATCGTTGGAACCAACACCCCCACCGCGATCGAGCGAACCCCCCAGTTGACCAGTCGACGCGGCCGCCTTCGTGCCACTTCGATGAAGATCCGTTTCCATCCCTCCCGCATCGACTGAAGGGATTCGTACATCGAGACCGTGAGCATCCCGTCGGCATTGACGATGATTCCACGGCCATTGTGACCACGCACGCTGCGGGCGAAGGCGATGTCCTCGAGCAGGTCTTCGTGCACTTCCTCGTGCCCACCGATGGCTTCGTAGATCCCCCGGGAAAACAGCATGAACTGGCCGTTGGCGAAGGCTCTGGGGCGAGCCCTGCGATTCACCAGATCGGTCGGATGCATGCGGACCAGGTTCAGGATCGCAACCGGTTGCACGATTTTCTCTTCCCAACGAGTCGTGGTGAGAGTGCTCAGAACGCTCAGAAGATCCGCCTCTTCTCGAATTGCCAGAGCGACGGAACTGCGAACGAGGTCCAGATCAAACTCAGTGTCGGCATCGGTGAACAGCAGGTACTCGGCGCCTTGCTCGAGGGCCAGCTGGGCGCCGTGGTGGGCGGCATTGCATTTTCCCGCCCAGTCGTCCGGGCAGTCCTCGATACACAGCACACTGATTCGCTCGTCGTCCTTCACCAGGGTCCGCAAACGGGCTTCAGTCTGGTCGGTACAGCGATCCAGAACGAAGACCGCCCGCAATGCAGGGTAGCTCTGGTTCATGATGCCCCGGGCACAGCGTTCGATCAGTTCCTCCTCGTCGTGGGCGGGTACCACCACCGCCACGGTGGGCCAGCCTTCGGGAGGCTCGGGGAGACCGGCGCCTTCTTTCATCGAGATCGAAAGCGACATCGCACGTCGGATTCGCCAGTTGGCGACAAACCAGTAGAACGCGGAGCCGAAGCAGACGACCAGAGTGCAGATCAGAATGACTTGAAGGGTGAGCATCGGTGAGTGCTGAGTGAGCGGGTTCGCACCCTACCATGAGCGGGGTCCGGGGGCGTGGGTTTCTCGACTGAGACCCCTTCACGGAGCAAGTGGCCGTATGATGCCTCAGAACACACATGTACACACCACTTCTGGCCAATCGATACCTCACCAGCAGGATCATCCCTCTGATCGCCCTTGCGGCGGTTGCATTGTGTGTGGCATTGGTGGTGATCGTGGTCAGCGTCATGAGCGGCTTTCTGGACATGCTCAGAACTTCCGGGCGCACCATGATGGGTGACGTCGTGGTTCGGTATCCAATCAGCGGAATCCCCTATTACGACGAACTGATCAAACAGATCGAAGCCCTCCCAGAAGCAGAGGTCGCCACCCCCGCGATCGACACCTTCGGACTGATCGAAATGCCCTACGGGACCGGGGATGGCAATCTGGTCGAGACCGTGCAGATCTGGGGCATCCAACCGGAGAGTTTCTCGAGGGTCAGCGACTTCGAGGAGATTCTTTGGTGGCAGACCCCATCGAAAGAGATCGCGGCCGAACTGGACCCCGGTGACCTCCGCCTGCAGGAAGGGCGAGACCGGAGATCAGATGCGATGAACATGCGTGATTCCCTGAGTGATCAGCCNGGGATCGTGCTCGGNATGCACCTCTCGNTNTTCAANGANCGNCANNCNGACGGNTCNTACGGATTNANNAACGGNATGNNNCGCTACTGGATGCCNGGTAAANCGAGTGGAACTNACNCTGGTNCCGATCAAGGGNGGAAAACTGTCGGTGGAACCCGAGGCGAGAGAGTTCGTCATCGTGAATGAATTTCAGTCCGGAGTCTTTCAGATCGACAAGAACCGGGCGTTGATCTCACTCGCGGACGCACAGCAGATGCTTCGACTGAGCGCGGGTGACCTCTACGACACCTCCGGCGAGATCGACCCGGAAACCGGAGCGCCAAAGAAGATTGGGACCAGTCCCGCCCGGGCGACCCAGGTGCTGGTGCGCACCGCCGAAGGCTACACCCCTCAGCAACTGAGTCGTGCGGTGCTCGATGCCTACCAAACGTTCTGGAAGAACAGCCGCTCCCTGAGCGATCGGATCGTCCAGCCACCCGATCCGTTCGCGGTGACGATCATGACCTGGGAACAACAGCTTGCCGACATCATCGGTCCAGTCCAGAAGGAACGGGAATTGATGCGCATCCTGTTCTCGATCGTGTACATCGTCTGTGGCGGTCTGGTGCTCTCGATCTTCTGGGCGATCGTCTACGAAAAGACCCGGGACATCGGCATCCTCAGAGCGATCGGCGCCTCTCGGCCCGGCATCCTCGGGATCTTTCTCATCTATGGACTGGTCATCGGACTGCTGGGGTCGATCTTCGGAGCACTGCTGGGCTGGCTGGTCGTCTCCAACATCAACGCGATCCACGATGCGATGGGTGAGCCTGCACCGACCTGGCTGATCATCAGCGTCTTCACCCTCGGAGGCATCCTTCTGATCGTCGCGATCCACGCCGCGGTCCGAGGCTCGATTCTCAGGTGGCTGCTCGGAGTCATCGGATGCCTGCTTCTGGTCGCGGTTGGCGTCGGCCTGAGCCTGCACCAGGGCTTTCTGCTCTGGGACCCCAGTGTCTACTACTTTGACGACGTTCCCAACGAAACCGACTGGTTCACCGCCCTGCTGACCATGGGAGGTGCCGTGCTCTTCAGCGTGATCGGCGCGGCGATCCCTGCAGCTCGTGCAGCGGACACCGACCCGGTCACCGCACTCCGATACCAATGAACGACTCCGACACCACATCCACCCCCATTCTCGAAGGCAGGCAACTGAGCAAGACCTATCGCCTCGGCCGCGTCGAGGTGCCGGTTCTGAAGGGGGCCTCGGTGTCGATCAATGCCGGAGAATGGGTCGCGATCCTGGGCGCCAGTGGCTCGGGCAAGAGCACGCTTCTGCACCTGCTGGGCGGCTTGGACCGCCCCGATCGGGACGGTGGATCGGTGTTCTACAAGGGAGAACGGATCGCCCTGGAAAAAGGTGGAGCGACCAACACCTATCGCAATCGCACCATCGGATTCGTGTTTCAGTTCTACCACCTGCTGCCGGAACTGGACGTGCTGCAGAACGCCATGCTCGCCACCCTGGTTCCCCGAAGTCGCCGCAATGCGCTGTTGCTCGTCGTGTCGTTCCTGGTGGGTGCCGCGGTGGGCGCCTATCTGGGAGTGCTGGGTGCGGGTCCCTGGGGCCTGCTGCCGGTTGAAGAACAGACTCCGATACGAGCCTGGATTCTGGGCGGGACCTGCGGCATTCTTGGTGCAGCCGTCGTCATTGCACTGGTGCAGATGATCCAGTCCCTGCTGGTCCGGTCACTGAGCGCCAAGACTGAAGCAGCCCGGACCGCGGACCGAACCCTTGCAGATTTCGGTCTGAGCGCCCGTTTACGGCACCGTCCGCGAGAGCTTTCCGGTGGGGAACGACAGCGGGTTGCGATTGCACGCGCACTGGGCAGCGAACCGGACATTCTGCTTGCGGACGAACCCACGGGGAACCTCGACGTGCACACCGGCCGGGAGATTCTTGATCTGCTCAAGACGCGTCACGAAGCAGGACTCACGATCGTGATGGTCACCCACGACGCAAAGGTCGCGAAATACGCGGATCGGATCGTGCGCCTCGAGGACGGCAACGTCGTCGAGGACACCTCGAACGAAATCAATCATTCAAGCGATGCCATGCACGCGTGATGTAAGCAACCCGCTCCAGGGTGGCACCGTACTCGGCCTCGAGAGCGTCTCGCCAAGGCGCACCTGATTTCACCGCACGAATCCAGCGGGCGAATCCCCTGGGATTCTGCTCGATCAGCAACGAACAGACCAGGCGGGCGACTCCGCGATCCGGGGCCTCGAGATCGGACCATCGCAGCTGATCAGTGGTCGGATCCTCAATCTGTTCGAGAATCGAAAGTGGATCACCGCCGGCACGAATGTAGGCCAACCCGCGAGCCCGCAACTGAACGTCAAGCGTGGACTCCGGAGCGATTTCTGCGGCCACATGATCCGCAAGTCCTTCTGCAAGCCATCGAGGAAGCGGTGCCGGTGAGCCGTGCAGATGCAGAGCGGCGATCAGCACTTGCCGGGCAAGTCGGGCCAGGAACGTTCGTTCATTGGAATCATGGTGGATGAGTACCGTGACTCGAGGACCGAAGGCATGGCAGTTGGCACGATCACTCGAACTGGAGGCCGAGCCGCACACGGCCAGCTCCAAGGTCCTGTAGTGTTCGACCGTTGCACAGACGATCAGCACCATCTTTGCGGGAAAAAGTCGGGCTTCCGCTGGCAACTCAAGGGGCGCCCCCAGGTGAACGATCATCGATTCAAGGTCTTCAACGAGAGTGGCTGCCTCGAGGGGTTTGAGATCTGTAGACACCAGAAACGTCTCTGACTCGACCAGGACGAACGATTCGAGCCCATTCTGCGACACGAGCGCCTCAGCCTCGGCACGCTGCCGTGCGATCGACTGGGATCGCGCCTGAGGGGTCATGGGAGGCCAGGGAAGCGGCCACCAACCCGACGCCCCCGGAGTGCCACGCGCCTGATTGCGTTGCTCTCGCAGGCGTTCCCTGTCGGCCAGAAGCGCCGCACGGCGGAGTTCTCCGCGCTCACGAGCCATTTCGACGTGTTCGCCTGCTCCGGGGGTCAGGGTGAGGGCGGCCGCGAAGGACTGCTTTGATTGAGGGGCCCCGCGGGGATCCGGGTGAGCCAACTGGAGTTCCCCCAAGAGGATCCAGTCAGTACTCGAGGAACGGTCCATGACTTTTCGGAACACACGATCCAGTGATTCGTACTGAATATGTTCCCAGTGGACCAAACCATTCGCTCCAAGGAGACCCTCAGCATTCCAAGCCTCAATCAAGAACGTGACCACTTCCGCATCAGAAATCATTCGAATGGACATCTTCAGGGGTTTTTCGAGAATATTTGTGCCCCTGGCTTCCTGAGGCGAAGACCAGGCGGGCCAGGTGACCTCACCCCCCCCTGCGGAGGACGTCCACCCCCCGCACAACAGCCCAAGAAGGGCGACAATCCACGAAGATGGGGCGGGCACAGCTCGGCTCATTGAAGAATTTTATCCATCTGATCGCCAGATTCATCGCAAACCCGCTGAACATGGACGGAATAAAGCCCGAAAAGGCTGAAGCAGGCTGCGAGTTGAATACGGCGTGCGCGGGTAGAATGAACAAAGCACCACACGCTCTCCTTTAGCAGGAGAACACGCCCGACTAGGAGTACTACCGAATGTTTGAACGTTTGACCGACAGAGCGCGCAAAGTAATGGCCCTGGCCAACCAGGAAGCCCAGCGGTTCAACCACGAGTACATTGGGACAGAACATATTCTTCTGGGCCTGGTTAAGGAAGGTTCCGGGGTGGGGGCCAACGTGCTCAAAAACCTCGACATCGACCTGCGGAAGGTTCGCCTCGAGGTAGAGAAACTCGTCAAGAGTGGTCCGGAAATGGTCACGATGGGCAAGCTGCCTCAGACTCCGCGAGCGAAGAAGGTCATCGAGTACGCCATTGAGGAGGCTCGAAACCTCAACCACAACTACGTGGGCACCGAACACCTGCTGCTGGGCCTGTTGCGCGAGCACGATGGCGTCGCCGCTCAGGTTCTGCTCAACCTCGGACTCAAGCTTGAAGAAGTCCGCGAGGAAGTGCTGAACCTGCTTGGAGCCGGCGTGGACCATGATGAAAACGAAGACACGGAAGACTCTGGTCCCACCGCCGGTGGTGAACCCGCCGCGGCGACCCCTCGCCGAGGCAAGAGCAAGACGCCCGCACTCGACAGTTTCGGTCGAGACCTCACGGAACTCGCCAAGAACAGCGAGCTGGATCCGGTGATCGGTCGGTCCGAGGAGATCGAACGGGTCATCCAGATCCTGTGTCGCCGAACCAAGAACAACCCGGTCCTCCTCGGCGAAGCCGGAGTGGGCAAGACGGCGATCGTCGAAGGCCTCGCCCAATCGATCATTGCCCAGGAAGTCCCGGACCTCCTGTTCGAAAAGCGACTGGTGGTTCTGGACCTCGCCATGATGGTGGCGGGCACCAAGTACCGAGGACAGTTCGAAGAACGCATCAAGGCCGTGATGAACGAGGTTCGACGTGCGAAGAACGTGATCCTCTTCATCGACGAACTGCACACCTTGGTGGGTGCTGGTGGAGCGGAGGGTGCGATCGATGCGTCCAACGTCCTCAAGCCTGCGCTCTCACGAGGTGAGATCCAGTGCATCGGCGCAACCACGTTCGATGAATACCGCAAATACATCGAGAAGGATGCGGCGCTTGAACGTCGGTTCCAGTCGATCCCCGTCGAACCCCCGAACGACGAGCAGACCATCGAAATCCTCAAGGGAATTCGTGAGAAGTATGCATCGCACCACCGAGTCGAGATCGCGGACAGTGCCCTGCAGGCAGCGGTCGAATTCTCGAACCGATACATCTCTTCACGCGTCCAGCCCGACAAGTCCATCGACGTGATCGACGAAGCGGGTGCTCGGCTCCGCCTCAAGAGCATGACCAAGCCCCCGGACCTGGCTGAACTCGAGGAAAAGATCGAACGACTTTCGATCGACAAGGACGAGGCGGTCAAGAACGCCGACTACGAGAAGGCTGCCGAACTGCGCGATCAGGCCGAAAAACTCCGCAAGGAGAAGGAAGAGGTCCAGATCAAGTGGCGTGAATCCATGAACGAGACCGTCGGCACCGTCGACGAACACGTGATCGCGGAAGTTGTCTCCAAGATGACCGGAGTGCCCCTGACTCGTCTCGACAAGGACGAATCAGAACGGCTGCTCAAGCTGGAAGATGAGCTGCACACCTCGGTGGTCAGCCAGGATGCAGCCGTGAGATCAGTAGCACGCGCCATTCGCAAGGCTCGCTCCGGCCTCAAGGATCCCAAGCGACCCATGGGTTGTTTCCTGTTCGTTGGTCCTTCCGGCGTGGGCAAGACCCTGCTTGCGAAGGCTCTGACCACCTTCATGTTCGGTGATGAGGATGCCCTGATCTACCTCGACATGTCTGAATACATGGAGAAGCACAACGTCTCCAGGCTGATCGGTGCCCCTCCCGGGTACGTCGGGTACGAAGAAGGTGGCCAGCTCACCGAGCGCATCAGACGCCGCCCGTATGCGGTGGTCCTCCTTGACGAAGTCGAGAAGGCACACCCTGATGTCTTCAACATGCTTCTCCAGATCATGGAAGAAGGCCGACTCACTGATTCCTTCGGACGCCAGGTGGACTTCAAGAACGTCATCCTGATCATGACCAGCAACCTCGGTGCGGACGTGATCAAGGGAGGTTCGACCTTCGGCTTCGGCAAGAAGGAGGAGGTCCAGGACTACGAGAAGATCAAGAAGGCCCTCAATGCAGAGGTCGAGAAGTTCTTCCGACCGGAGTTCATCAACCGATTGGACGAGACCATCGTCTTCCAGCCACTGGTCAAGACCGACCTCAACCAGATCATCGAGTTCGAACTTGCCAAGGTTCGCGAGAGGCTGGCGGTCAAGGACATCGCCTTGACTCTGGACGACCAGGCAAAGACCTTCCTGATCGACAAGGGGTACAACCCCGACTTCGGTGCTCGTCCCTTGCGTCGAGCGCTCTCGCAGTACATCGAGGATCCATTGGCGGAAGGCCTCCTTGCCGGTGAATTCACTTCACACCAGTGCGTGAGCGTCACCCACAAGACCGACGATGACCACCTCTACTTCACTTCAGAAGACGTTGTCGAACCAAAGAGCGGCGACGATTCGACTGAAAATGAACCGGAAGCATCCACTGCCTGAATTTCCGGCAACCAGAATATGAAGAACCGAAAGGCGCCCCAGGGCGCCTTTCGGTTCTTTTGGCCCACC
>NHEC01000085.1 GCA_002171655.1 Planctomycetes bacterium TMED75 | reverse complement strand
ACCGAAGAGTGCGGCGAGGGCAAAGAGCTGTATTTCCGCGTCGGACTTCCCGAAGCGATCGCCAATCAGCGATTTCAGGCCGGCATAGGGCAGGACATCCGGTATGGCGGCAAGTACCAAGAGCAACAAGGCCCAGCGACGGATACCGTCGGAACCGAAACCAAGGCTCGAACTGGCGGGTGATGGTTCGTTCATTCACTCATCAGAGATTGCGCGAAGGACATCTCCGACGCGATCAAAGGTACTCCGGGCCGCTGCAATGATGGACTCCTCGGTGCCACTGCCATCGACGCTGCCACCCATGCGAGCTCTGAACTCCTTGAAGCGCACGCCAACTTCTTTTCCGTAGCACCCGTAGTAGTGTAGGCCGCGATCGTCCTCGAGGCCGAGTTGTTTCGCAATGCGCGGCTTCATGACCGTGCCCCCCATCGTGGAACCTTCCAGGACATAGAGAACGCCGAGAAGGCACTCAGGTGCCTCCTCGGCGTAGGAATCGACCATGTGATTGAACGCCTGAACAGCAGTCGCGACGGACGGGGGGAGAGGGGACCCACCTGGGCGGAGCTGATCCAGATCCCGATCGAGAAACGGCTGCTTGGCAAGGCCCTCATGCCAAGTCGCTGCAACGAGTGTGCTGTCCGAAGTCCTCAACGCCTGCTCGAGGTGAGCAAGCATTCGTCGCCAGGCAATCAAGTGCTGGGCGTAGAGGTCTTCGGTCAAACCACCGTTCATGACCTTCATTCCAAACCCGTTCTGCTCCGCCTGGTCGTGGTTGGACCGCGTCTCGGACTTCAGCCGATCCATAATGCCAGGTGAGGTGGGTGCATCCAGGATCTGGGTCTGGTGGGTCATGACGAACTCTTTCGGAAAACTGGTGTGTGATTCTGGACCGGCGTCCAGTCAGGCCAGTTTACCTTCTTCGTCGACGAGCAACACCCAGAAGTCCAAATCCAAGCAGTGCACCGGGGGCGGGAATCGCCGATCCAAGCACATCAATGGAGATTGCATCCAGGCTGCTGTTGTTCAGGTCACCAGAGCCGAAGAAGAATGACAGAGCTTGGAACCCACGGGCTGAACCCGTCAGATCGACCGTGAACGCCCAAGTCGAGGCAAAGCCGGTGCTTCGCTCTTCCCCGGTCATGGTGAAGAACTCGCCAGAAGCGGCCTCACCGACGAAAGCACGGACGTCATCCGTGTCAATGGGGTTTCCTGCGAAGGAAATGTTGACGACGGCCTGCTGCAGGTTGAAGAGGGGTGCTCCGGCGGGGTACACGTGAATGTTCAGCGGGCCACCGGCAGCGTACAAGTTACCGGAACTGGCGATGACGGCACCTGGACCGAAGTTGAAGAGATTCCATCCGAAGCCCTGCTCGGGGGCGTTGGGGCCGCCATCAGCGCTGGTAAAGGAGTCCCACTGGGCAAATGCGGTGTTGGCGTCGCCTCTCCAGTCGGGAACAACGGGGTTGACGAGTTCGGCGGATGCCGAGCCGGCGATACAAAGTGAAACCACGCAAGTGGTGAGTGTCTTAAACATCTTCAAAAGTCTCCTGTTGTCGCAAAGCACTCTCTCTCAAGGGACTTAGCGAAACTGTGTCAGTGTGCGGTCCAACAACACGTTGGAATGGGAATCGCACGCACACTATTCTCGATGCAATTGAAATTCAATCGCAACTAGGGAGCTTGTGACAAAAATCACAGATAAGTCGATTGCTTGAATCGACCGTTCTTCAGAAGTTGAAAACCAGTCAGGCGGAGCCTTTGAGGCGATCCCGAACGCGATAAGCGGCTCGCCGCACACTCGTCAGCTCAGAAGCGGAGAGCTCTCGCCACCCCCCCGGAGACAGCCCCTTGAGGGCCAGAGGGCCCATTCTGACCCGCCGCAGCTTCTTCACGGGAAAGCCCAGATTGGCCAGCATCCGCCGAATCTGGCGATTGCGACCTTCTCGCAACTCCATGTAGAGCCGGGTTCGATCACGATCTCGCTTGATGATGGTGAGCTTGGATCGGGACGTCCGGGAAGCTGAACTGCGAGATCGATCGGAGAGAAAAATCCCGCCCTTGAGCCGTTCCACGTCCTCTTCGGACAAGCGTCCCCCCACCGTGACTTCGTAGCCCTTGTGGACTCCAAAACGCGGGTGGGTCAGGCGATTGGCCAACTCGCCATCGTTGGTGAGCAGGAGGAGTCCGGAGGATTCAACATCAAGCCGGCCCACGGGATACAGCCTTGGTTTGTGGGGGTGTGCGACCAGATCGATCGCACGTCGCCTGCCTTCAGGATCGTGATTCGTACAGACCGTTCCCCGTGGCTTGAACAGCATCACATAGATGTTTCGGCGAGATTTCGAGAGGACCCGACCTTCAGCCACGACGCGATCATTTTCTGGATCCACCCAGGCGGGAAGCGAGGACACCAGCTCACCATTGACGGTGACCTGACCGGATTCGATCAGTTCCTCGCAGGCTCGCCGTGAGGCGACTCCGGCTTCAGCCAGGACTTTCTGGAGCCGGGGGCCTCGGGACTTGTCGGTGTAACTGTGGGTGGTCTTCCGGGATCTGGGGGACATGAAGGGGATTCTAGCCGTTTCCGGACGGGGTGGTTGGTCAGATCGGATAGGGAGAGAATGATCGAATCCGCTACGGTAGATGACCGATAGAACAGCAGAGAACGCACCATGAGCACCACGCCTTCCAACCCTGAGACTCCCCAAGACCGCGATTCAGATGGCCGTTCACTGCGTGAACGAGTACACGCCGGCGTTCAGTGGGTGAGCCAGGCGGTACACGAACCACAGCGAAATCTTGACGAGGTGCAACAACGCGTGCGCAACGGCTTCGAAATCGCACGGTTCTGCCTGCGACACCTGGCCCAGGATCGAGCGCCGCAGATGGCAGCCTCCCTTGCCTTTCGAACGCTCTTTGGAATCCTGCCGGTCCTGGTGGTGGTCACGGTGGCAGCACGCAGTCTGCTCGGAACAAACTTCCAGCAGATCACCGGACAGTTGATCGATTCGATGGGACTCAATGACATCAAGATCATTCCACCACAGCTGGATACGACTCAGGCCAGTGCGCCAGTGGGGCTCGGGGAATGGGTCGATGGGTTCGTTTCGACGGCAGCCAACATCAACCTCGCCGGACTGGGCTGGATCGGAATGATCGTGGTTCTGTTTTCGGCACTCTGGGTGATGGTGACGATCGAGAACAGCTTCAACGTGATCTACCGAGCCCGCACCGGTCGCTCCTGGACCAGACGCCTGCTGGTGTACTGGTGCGTGCTGACCCTGGGCCCGGTGCTTCTGGGCGTCATGCCCTGGATCTGGGGCAACTTGGCCTCGGTGCTGGCCACACTGCCCAAATGGACCTGGCTGGCGATCACGGTCGAGGTGGTCTCCAGCGTGGTGATGTTCTGGATTCTAATGTTTGTGATCTACCTCTGGGTGCCCAATGCGCGAGTGCGAATCCGCCCCGCACTGATTGGTGCCTTCGTCGCGGCGCTGCTGCTGGAGGGCGGCAAGCGCTCCCTCGGCGCCTACATGAGCAACGCCTTCAGCGTGAGCAGCCTGTATGGCTCGCTGGGGCTGATTCCAGTGTTCATGTTCTGGATGTACCTGATGTGGATGTTCGTGTTGGTGGGCCTGGAAGTCGCCGCACTGGTTCAGATGCTGCGAGGCCGGGATGCCAGAGCGGACAGCGAGGAGCAGAAGGCACTGATCGATCCCGCAGCGATTCTGACCGTCATGGGCTTGATTGCCGAAGGCTTCAAGCACGGCCGCTCGGTGGATGCCCAGCAGATCATCGAGGCAACCGGGCTGCCCGCGAACTTCGTCAATGCCACACTGGACCGCCTGGAACAGCGAGGCTTCATCAACCAGCTGGAGCGCAATGACGGGTTCTCCATGGCACGCCCCCCCGAACAGGTCACTGCAAGCGAACTGATGGACGTCGCCTTCGAGCTGGTGGACGATACCTCCGTGCGCTGCCAGACCCCCCTTCTGGATCGGCTTCGAGAAGCCCAACGCGCTCTGGCTTCCGAGACCACCCTGGCGGGTTTGACCCCCGAAGGGGATCAGACCGCCGGAGCGCGTTGAAAGATCCTGCGCCCAACAGGGATTGTCCAGACGGCAAGGGCAACCTCGCTCAAGTTTGTTTCACGCTAGACTGTGGAGAGTCCACCACCCTCCGGTGGTGATGAGGCATGGATGCCGACGCCGACGAGGCGACTGCGGAGGACGCAATGGATCACGAGTTCGACTCGACGGGCCACAAGGATGAAACCAGTTCAGGATCGGGAGCTGAAGGGGCGCCCGATCCAGGAGCTCCTCTTGAGGATCCCCCGAAGGGTCCCAACTCAGCTCATTTTCGCGAAGCCGCTCGACTGGCAGCCGCGCGAGCCCGCAAGGCGATCGAACAAGAACGCAGTGGTGCCAAGACAGCGGCCACACCCCAGGAATCAGAAACGAACGTCGATGAAAAGACGTTTGCAACCGCGGCGCGCAAACGAGCGATGCACGTCAGTGGGCGAGACCCCGAAGAATCTCCACCTCCGAAATCGAAGACCTCCGGGGAATCGAAATCCGCATCAGAGCAAGTGCGAGAAGACCGAAAACGAGATGCAAAGAAGGAGATCAGCCAGCTTGACGAGCGGTTGATGCTCGGCGCGCGCATGCTGCGAGCCTTTGAATCCCAAATCCAACGATTGGACGCCGCAGCGAGTCGAGTCGAGCTGACCTCGGAGACTTCGCAGCCGCCTCCCCCCACGACGGCTCCCGTGCCGGACACCTCGCAGCAGGAAGCCGCACTCGAAAAGGCGGAGAAGACCATTGCCCGTCTGGAACAGCAGATTCGCAAGGCAACCGATGCCGCGGACTCCCTGGCCAACAGCATCGAGATCTCAGGGGCGCTCTCCAGCGAACGAACCGACTGGGCCGAACAGGCCCGCCGCTCGGAAGAGCACCTTGCACAACGAGCGGAGTCCGTGCAGACACGCACCCAACATGCATTGGAGTCGATGGAGCAGACGTTCCGACGAGTGATGGAGATCGAACGCGCAGTGATGACCAGAATCGATCAGGCGATGAATCGACTCGAGCAGCAGATCGACTCCTCCACTCCACTGGTCACCTCGAGCAAGCAAGCACCACTCATCGAAGTCGAGCCGCGGCAGAACGAGCCTCAGAGAGCGCCCGCCACAAAACCTCCGCCGGTTGCCACACCCACTCCTGAGGCAGACTCACTTTCTGTGGGGACCCTTTCAGTGGATACCACCCTCCGCACACGAAGACTCCAGGGTGGCTCCTAACCGTGCACACACCATTGGGGTAGTCGGTCGACTCGCGCTGGTACTGATCATGGCGCGAGGGTGCGGGAGCCTGTTCGCTTCGGACACCCATCCGATCCTGCCCCAAGAGGAAGACCCGCTGGTTCTGGGGCTTCCGGTGCGAGTTTCTTCGATTGAGGGCACGATGAAATTGCCCGTGATCGAAGGGGCACTGATCGCTCAGGAAGACTGGCTGGTCGTCCTGGGGGGAATGAAGAGGGATTTCACGGCGTCGCCAGCGATCCAACTTCGCACACCGCAGGGCACCTGGAGACCGGTCGGAGCCCAGCTGCGCGAGGCGCGAATCAACCCATGGGCACTTCAGCTTCCCGACGGGCAGGTCTTTGTCTGGGGAGGGTACGGTGGCTCCGCACGATCGCAACTTGCACAACGAGTTGATGGTGAACTGCTCAAACCGAAGGTGGCAGGCAGCTCGGTTCTGGTGCTGCCTCCGGAAGGTGCCGACTGGTCGGACGCAAGCAATCCCGTTCTGCTCAAACAGGGAATCGTGGCCATGGTCGTGAAGGATCAACTGCACCGATTCGACCCCGACGCATCGGGTGACTGGCTGGCTCCGATTCCATTAGGAGGCACGCTTCAAGGCCCCGCCTTGATCACCCTTGAGAATGGTCGGATCCTGGCCTGTGGCACCAACGAATCGGGGAGGGGATACCAGGTGATCGAAGTGGACCCGACAACCAACCGCTCCACGCCCTGGCCCAATGGCGTCGATATTCCCGCCTTGGGAGGCCGACTGCTCGAACTTCCGGGTGGCAAGGTGCTGTTGGTGGGGTGGACTCGATTCGGGGCGGGACTCGAGTCCGAAACGCTGTTGCTGGATCCGGAAACACAAACGACCACCAAGGGACCCAAATTGCCGATCGAGTCAGGGCAACTGAACTGGATGAGCAGTCATGCCGTGGCGGAAGGTGCCTTGATTCTGGCTACCCAGAATGCACCGCACACGCAGGCAGAGTCGGCGGCGGCCCGCCCAAAGACCGTCGCTTTTCTGGTTCGAGTGGAAAGCGCCGGAAGACTGCGAATCTGGTCGTTGAGCAAGCTGCCCCCCCGACGACGTGCGATGGTGCTCCCAGTGGGTCGCCGAAGCATCGAGTTGATCGGGGGCTATCGCTTCGAAGCAAACGGCCCGGTCATGGAAAACACGTCCACTCTGGTCAACTACGGTGCAGGATTGATCGGCGATTGAACGCTATCGGACCCTCCGCAAGCGCACGCGTCACCGAGACCACATGATCGCTGCGATTGCGGCAGATGTGCTGAACGAAGCACAAGTCACCCCGTCGAACCGCCGATGGCAGAAACATGACCATCCACACAACCAACAACCAGGGACCAGATGCTTCAAACCCTGCATATGGACTTGGCACGCGGGCACAGTACGTCTCGATCAGCTGGAAACCGTCGGGCATGATCGCCCGAGTGGTTGCTCCCTCGATTGGTCAAAGAGAGGCTCCCATCGTGGAGACGGAGATCCTGGAGGCCCTCAATGAAGCCTCAAAGTCGATCAAATGGCTGGTGATCGATCTTTCTGCGGTCTCGGTGCTTTCGAGCATGGGCTTGGGCATGTGCGTGGAATTACGTCGACATGCCAAGGAGCGGAAGATGAGAACCGCCTTGTTCGGCCTCAACGGACACCTTCGAGACCTTTTTCGCATGATGAAGGTCGACCGCCTTTACAAGAACCTGCATTCCAAGGACGATCTGGTGAAGCTCACGGGATCCTGACCCGGGAACCCACACCATCGCCCCTCTGCAGAGTGAATCATCCCGATGACGACCAAGAAACGACTCGCCGCCTTCGTTTGCCTCTGCTCGAGCCTGCTGTGGCTGGGAGGCTGCTACCAGCGGGTAGTCGCCGTCAAGGGGGGCACCTACAAGGGGTCGATCTACGAGGCAAACGTCGCGACGGAAGATGCCAAGCCTGCGGGATCGGGTTCCCGGTCCAAGTAGCGGGCCACAGAACACGCCCAGAAGCCCGAATCAAGCAACAAGGGTCGATTCAGGGAAGATCTGGCGGGTCTGACCCGCTAGTATGTGTACAACGACGACCGCTAGATCGAGGAATTTCCACATGGGCATCGAATCCGCACTTCCGCACGACAGCATTCTGACCACTCAATTCAACCGAGTGGTCAACTGGGCGCGCAGATCCAGCGTCTGGCCGCTGCCCTTTGCAACGGCATGTTGTGGGATTGAGTTGATGGCGACCGCCTGCAGTCGCTTCGACCTCTCTCGTTTCGGTGCGGAAGTCATGAGATTCAGTCCTCGACAAGCTGACCTGCTGATCGTGGCCGGCCGAGTCGGCATCAAGAGCCTGCCGGTCCTGCAGCGCATCTACATGCAGATGGCCGAACCCAAGTGGGTGATCTCGATGGGCGCATGTGCCTCGACCGGTGGGGTGTTCGATACCTACGCCGTGGTCCAGGGGGTCGATCAGTTCATTCCAGTCGACGTGTACGTACCGGGCTGCCCGCCCCGACCCGAGATGCTGATCGAGGGAATCATGGCGATTCAACGCATGATCGATGAAGACAACATTCCCAAGAACCCACAAGGAATGCGTCTGCCCCTGAACATCGCGTTGCAGCCGAACTACGAACCCGGCGAGCAGCCGATGGATATCTCCATCGGCGCCACCTGAGCCTTCGGTCATTCCAAGTACGCTGACCGATGGCCTTCCTGCGAAGGCCATTTTTCTCGTCGGTTGGGAGTCGACGGAGTCCCGACGACTCACTGATCGAGTGTGGACTGGTTCTCGAGAATCGAGGCGAAATCCTCGAGGTAGAGCGTGGCCACTCGGTCAACCTGGTACTCGCGCGCGGTCTTGATTCCGTTGGCCCCGATTTCGTAGCGCAACGATTCGGGAGCCTGCAGGAGTGGGCCGAGTCGAGCCTGCAGAGCCTCGACGGGAGAGTCTGCACGATGGTCGAAGACGAACCCATCGTGATCATCGGTCAGAAAGTCCTGAAAGCATTCGAGGCCGGAAACCAGGGGGGGACACCCGCAACTCATTGCCTCAATCACGGAGACTCCGAACGTCTCACCGCGCTCGGCCAGGGAAGGGTAGACAAAGAGACTTGCGCGACGCAGCTCTCGCTTGAGCTCCTCATCTCCGAAGAGTGGATCATGAAAACTCACGGCCTCGCCAAGCGGGGCGGCCACTGCCTTGAGTTCATCGAGGTACGCCCGACCCGCACCACCCTGATCGACTCGCCAGGGACCACGGACTTCCACTCGCCAGTCACCCCGTACTTCCGGCGCAAGACCGGTAAATCCCTCGATCAACAGTCGCAGTCCTTTTTCAGGATGTATCCGTCCGAGAAAGAGGATGACCTTCTCTCTGTGTTCCGTACTCAACTGTGCATCGCTCACCCAGGGCAGAGGATTGGGAATCGCCGTGACCCGATCGGCCAGATGGGGTACCTGGTCTCGAATTGCCTGTGCAACCGGGGTCGAAGGTGCCTGCAGCCTGGCAGCCTGCGAGTAATACTTCATCTGCCCCTTGGGATACCTCGCGACATTCACATAAAGCGCGCCCGTGGAGGAAGTACGGTGAATGATCGGGCCAAGGAGGGTGTTCGTGATCAGAATGTCGGCGGCGGGAAGAACCCGTCGAACATTGAGGTTGTAGATCAGATCCTTGAGGTAGTTCAGCACCATTCGCTTTGAAGAATCGAAACTTCGCACTCGAAGGTAGCGAACACCGTCAACCATCTCCTGATTCGGCAGAGAGGGAAACCGACGGGAGACCGAAGTGACCTGATGCCCGCACCGGGCGAATTCCGTACCAAGTTTGTACCAGAGCTTTTCGCAAGCGCCGCCTCGCAGAGGCGGGACCGGGAGAAAGGGGCCTTGGAGAATCGTAATTCGCATGAAATCCCGCAGTTCGGATCATCACAAGTGCGATGACCGCAAGTACCACCTAGAGAAACGAGGATACAAAGTCAGAAATTCGTTCGCAACCACCGACAATCTCCTGTTCACTGGAAGCGAAACTCAGACGAAAACAGTTGGCCGCAGTGGGTCCGAAGTCCACGCCTGGCACGACCCCGACATGCACTTCCTCGAGCAGCGCACGGCAGAAGTCCATGGATGTTTCCAGCGGAAGTCCACCCGCAGTGGTACGCCCGAGGCAATCGGAAATGTCAGGGAAGCAGTAGAACGCTCCGGTGGGCCGAACACAGCGTATTCCCTCGATCTGATCAAGCAGATCAAACATCAGATTGCCTCGATGAGCGAAGGTACGACGCATGAATTCGACTGCCTCGGCCCCGTGATCCAGAGCCTCGATAATCGGAGGCATGCAGAAGGCGGGGATCGAACTGAGCATCTGCGAATGAAGCTTCCCCGCATGAGCGGCAAATTCTCCACTCCCGGAGGGAGTGGCCAGGTAACCGATGCGCCAACCAGTCATCGCAAAGGCCTTGCTCAGACCATTGAGCGTGATCGTGCGATTCGCAAGCTCGGGGATCGAACCGAGAGAGAAGTGACGAATCGAGTCATCGATTTCAGGATAGATCAGTTTCTCGTAGATCTCATCCGAGATCACGGTGAGCCGGGGATGACGGATGAGCACTTCCGCCAGCGATTTCAACTCCTCGGGCGAATACATCGTCCCACAGGGATTCGATGGTGAGTTGATCATCACCGCGACCGTCCGCTCATTGATTGCTTGCTCAAGCTGCGCGGCCGTGATCTTCCACCCGGAGTCGATCGTGCCTGAGACATGGGTGGCGATTCCGCCACAGACTTCTATGATCGCCGGGACTGAAACCCACGAGGGTGAGACCAGAAGCACCTCGTCACCCCGCCCTGGTTCGATCAGACATTGCATGGTGAGGAAGATCGCCTGTTTCCCGCCAACGGTGACCACGACATCCTTGCCTTCGACCGGCAGTTGATTCTCCTCACGCAACTTCCGAGCGATGCGGTCGCGAGATTCAGGCGAACCCGGCGAGGGAGCGTACCGAGTGTGCCCCTGCTCGACTGCCCGGTAAAGGGACTCGACGATGTGACGAGGCGTAGCAAAGTCGGGTTCACCGGTTCCAAATCCGATGACATCGACTCCATTTGCCTTGAGTTCCCGCACCTTCGCACTCAGGGCAAGAGTCGAGGAGCCTGGAAGCTGGCGAACATGGGAGGAAATTGAAATGCGGTCCATGAGAAGTATGGTACGACGCCCAACGAGCAGGAGGTGAATGACTACACTGAACCAATGACTATTCGAATAGCAGCGTTTGCCGGAAGCCTGAGAAAAGGCTCGTTTAACCGCAAGGTCCTCGCCAGGGCGATCATTGGAGCCGAAGAAGCTGGGGCGGAAGTCGATTTGATCGACCTCAATGATGTCCGGGCACCTCTCTACGACGGAGATCTCGAGTCGGATTCGGGGCTGCCGGTGGAGATCCGCAACTTCAAGGATCGCATCGAGGCTGCACAGGGGCTTCTGATCGCGTCACCTGAGTACAACAGTTCGGTCTCTGCAGCCCTGAAAAACGTGATCGACTGGGGAAGCCGCCCGACCTCCAAGGAGGACCCCCGGCCCTGCTTCAAAGGCAAGGTCGGTGCGCTGCTGACCACCAGCCCAGGTCGACTGGGTGGTATCCGAGGACTGTCTCACCTGCGCGAGATACTCCACAACGTGGGCGTCAAGGTGATCAACGAGCAATACGCCCTGCCAAACGCCGGAACCGCCTTTGTGGATGATGGATCACTCGGTGAGATCGAGATCGAACAACAGATTCAGGATATTGGCCGGGCCCTGGTGGCCGTGACCCGACTCTACTGGCCGGAAAACTGAGGCGACTGCGGTGTGAACCCACCACCGCGGTTAGACTGGCCCCACCCATGCACTATGAATCCCACAAGACCGTGGTCGAGAGGCTTCGAGACCGAATCGACACCATGAGTAAGTCCCTGGACTTCGACACGAAGGTGTCCGAGCGCCAGACCCTCCAGGAGCAGATGAATGAATCGGACTTCTGGAATTCACCCGACAAAGCCCAGGAAGTCATTGGTCGATTCAAGCTGACCAAGGCGCAAATTGAGCCGCTCGAGCAGGCGATCAACGCCTTCGCCGATGCGGAGTTGGGTCTGGAACTGGCGCGTGAAGAGAATGACCAGGAGCTGCTCGAAGAGGCGGACCAGCAGTTGTTCGACCTTGAGGATCTCATGGACAAGGTCGAAATGCAGTCGTTGCTCAGCGGGAAGCACGACCATCGAAACTGCTACGTGACGATTTCATCCGGCGAAGGCGGCACTGAAGCCGATGACTGGGCCTCGATCCTGGACCGAATGTACCTCTACTACTACGAGCAATCGGGATTCAAGGCCGAGGAACTCAACCGTATTTCAGGTACTGAAGCCGGAGTGTCGACCGTTGAATACCACATCAAAGGACCCTTTGCCTTTGGAAACATGAAATGCGAACGCGGAACCCATCGACTTGCACGAGTGAGTCCGTTCAACAGTCAGGGCAAACGCCAGACCAGTTTCGCGACCGTGGATGTGACTCCCGAATTCGAGGAATCAGAACTGGTCATTCCCGACAACGACCTCAACATCGACACGTTCGCGCGCTCCAGTGGGCCGGGTGGCCAGAACGTGAACAAGGTTGCAAGTGCGGTCCGCATCACCCATATTCCCACCGGGATTCAAGTGGTTGCCTCCACCTTCCGCGATCAGCCACAGAACCGAAGACAAGCAATGCAGGTGTTGATGGCAAAGCTTGAAGAACTCGAGGAACTGAAAAGACAGGCCGAGATGGAAGAGGCGACTGGCGGCAAGCTCGAGGATGCCGGCACCATGGGCACCCAGATTCGCAGTTACGTCTTCTACGACAACCGTGTCAAGGATCTTCGTACCGGCCATGAGGTACGCAACCCCCAAACCGTTCTGGATGGCGGAATTCAGCCATTCATCGATGCTGAACTGAAACGTCGCCGGGCCGACCGCGAGAAGATTGATTCGTGAATCCGCTGCGGTTCGAAGAGGCGGTCGTTCGGTCGCGGAGTGGGCGAATCCTGCTCGGCCCGATCACCCTGACCATCGAACCGGGTGAAACTCTGGCGGTATGCGGGAGCACCGGAGCCGGAAAATCATTGCTTCTTGAACTTGCATGCGGAACTCGTCGGCCGGACGCCGGCGCAGTTCGGTCAGGGAATCACCCGGTGCACCGGATCGCCCCCAATCGCCGGAGTGTCGGACTGCTCACCCAGGACGCTGCCCTCTACGACCACCTGGGAGTCGTGGCGAACATTGCCTTCGGCCTCCCCGGAAAGGACCTCACACGAGTGATGCAGGCGGCCGCAGTTGCCGATTGCACCCATCTGGTCCGAAACGACATCGGACGTACCGGCGCACTCTCCGGTGGAGAACGGAGGCGCGTAGCACTTGCCAAGGCGATCGCTCCCGCACCAAACTGTCTGCTGCTGGACGAACCGCTGAGTGGCCTGGACCCGATGGTTCGACAGACCGTGCGCAGTCGACTGGGCAATCTGTTGCAGGCTTCCCAGGGCCGGACCATTGTGGCAGTACACGACTTTTCCGATGCGCTGGCACTTGGCAACCGAATCGCAATTCTTGAAGCCGGCCGTCTCCTCCAGTTTGGAACGGCGGAGGATCTGATCGAACGGCCGCAGAGCGCACACGTCGCAGCACGCATTCAGGATCCACCCGGTAGCTGCCTGCGCGGAACGCTCCAAGGAAACCAATTGCTGTTGCCCGGAGGTCGGATCGAACTTGCTTCTCATGAACTAAGGAATGGTCCGGTGGTGGTGATGATCCCGCCGTATGCCGCCAGGCTTTCGGAGAACGGATTGCGCGACTGGATTGTCTGCGCGGTTGAACGGACTCGAACTGGAAGCGATCTCTTGGTGGGACCGCCGGAAGATGCTGATGTTGCTGAGTGTCCCCTTCTGCGGATTCGCCAGGATTCCAAAGCACCAGTGGGCCTGGGCGATCGGGTGACCGTGGAGTGCACGGTAGAACCGAAGTTCATCTTTTCGTATCCAGCGGACTGATTCACCTTCGAACTTGGTTCGGAACCTGGTTGAAGAGCTCACGCGCCACCAAGGATCCACACGTCCAAACATGTGTTGAAGGTGCATTTGGGTTGTTATCCGCCATTGCAGACGGAAAAAGGAGAAAGTCTCCGCGTTGTCCGATGATCACTCACTTGATGAAACCCTCTGACAGCGAATCACTTGAGACAAGCTGACCTGTAGGGACAACGAAATCGAAGGAATTCCCCATGAAATGGGGCATCACAATTCCACTCCCAAGCCGAACCTGAGAGGATGGTTGCTTCAGGAGAAAAGCATGGCCCCCGATTCACGAGAAGATGAAGGTGTTCACATCGGGCAACACACTTGCAGCCGGCTCGATGAAGCCGAGTCGCGGGAATGGCTGCTGAGTGATGGACTTGGCGGGTACGCATCAGGAACCGTCGCCGGCACGCCAACTCGGCGCTACCACGGACTGCTCTTCGATGCGGTCACCCCACCCACCGGTCGACAGCTGCTGCTGCATTCGGTCCAGGAACGAGTCCTTCTGGGTGAAGATAGTTTCGACCTCGCCACCAACCGCTGGTCCAACCAGTCGATCACCCCACGTGGCTATGAACACCTGACCAGTTTCAAGCTGGAGGGCCGAACTCCGACCTGGACGTGGTCCCTCAATGGAATCACCCTGCAACGACGGCTTGCGATCAAGAATCGGATCGTCCAGATCCACTGGTCGGTCGTCGGCAGTGACCATCCCATACACCTCCAATATTCGGTTCTGGTGTCGAATCGATCACACCACGGTCTCTATCAGGCGGGTGAGATGACTCCCACCACCACCGTGGACGGAAGTCATGCCACAATCACCTGGCCGTTCGGGCCCGTCCCGAAACTGGAGATCAGTACCCTCGGCACCCTCATGACCAGAGGTTCCTGGTGGCGTGGATTTCGGCTCGAGGAAGAAGCAGCCCGTGGCTTCCCCTGCACCGAGGATGCCTGGCAGGCCCTGGAAGGGCAGTTGGTGATTTCACCGACGACTGGCGCAAACTTCCACGCCGGAGTGAATCAAGCAGCGGTCCGAGCACAACCCGATCTGATCGCCGCGGCACGCCAGGAGGATGACGCGGCCATCAAGAAGGCAGGGGTCGATTCGGCTGATTCCATTTCCGGCCGACTGGTGATTGCCGCCAATCAGTTCATCGTCGACCGGGTCCACCCCGATGGCACTACCGGCAAGACCGTGATCGCCGGCTATCCCTGGTTCACCGACTGGGGACGGGACACGATGATCTCCCTCCCCGGATTGGCCTTGGAAACCGGCCAACCGGAGATCGCGGAGTCGATCCTTCATACCTTTGCCTCTCAAGAGCACCAGGGTTTGATACCCAACGTCTTTTCCGACGACGGCACCCCCCCGATGTACAACACCGTTGATGCACCGCTGCTCTTCATTGAAGCGGTTCGGCGCTGGCACGAGGTGGTCGGTGATCGGAAGCGACTGGCGGCATTCTGGCCCACGATCAGCGCAATCATCGAACACTACACCAATGGCACGCTCCACGGCATCGGAGTCGATGAGTCCGACGGGCTGGTGCACGCCGGTGAACCCGGACTTCAGCTGACCTGGATGGATGCGCGAGTCGGAGACCACGTGATCACGCCGCGGATGGGCAAACCAGTCGAAATCAACGCCTTCTGGTACGCCGCACTTCGTACTGCCGCCGGGTTCGCCGGAATTCTCGGGAAGGACGCCAGCCCCTTCACGAAGGCGGCGGAACGGGTACACGCCTCCTTTGGTCGATTCTGGAATCCGCACACCCATTGTCTGTCCGACGTGCTCGATGGACCAGATGGAGACGATCATGCGATCCGACCAAACCAGCTCCTGGCACTGGGAGCAGCGAGTGAACTGGTCACCAGAGACCAGGGCCAGAGCATTCTCGAACAAGCCAGGCGCCAGCTGGTGGTGACGATGGGAATTCGGTCACTCTCCCCCGAGTGCAGCGGATTCACTCCCCACTACGTCGGGTCGCCAGAGGAGCGAGATGGCGCCTACCACCAGGGCACGGCATGGCCATGGCTGCTGGCAAGCTACGTGAAATCCTCTGCGGCGATTTGCGGCGAGACACCGGACGATCTGATCAAGGAAATCACTCAACAACTCAAACTTCACCTCACGGAGGCCGGGATGGGGAGTGTGAGTGAGATCCTCGATGCCATCGCACCCAACCAGGCCCGCGGTTGCTTTGCTCAGGCTTGGAGCGTTGCGGCGATGCTTGACATTCAGGGCATGGATACGAGAGGATCCAACCCTACGGAGAACACCAAGCATGAACGCCGAAAGAAAAAGACTTCAGGAGTCCACTGACTCCGCTCATCCCTGGCGCGCCTGGGGTGCCTACGTCAGTGACCGACACTGGGGAACGGTTCGAGAGGATTATTCCGCCGATGGCTCGGCCTGGGAGTATTTTCCCTTCGACGATGCAATCTCGCGGGCATATCGCTGGAGCGAGGACGGTATCGGTGGCCTGTGTGATGAAAATCAGCTGCTCTGCCTGACGCTTGCCCTGCACAACGGTCAGGACCCGTGTCTCAAGGAACGCTTCTTTGGCCTGACGAATTCCGAAGGCAATCATGGGGAAGATGCGAAGGAGCTTTGGTGGTACCTCGATGCCACTCCAACCGGTTCTTACATGAAAATGCTCTACAAGTATCCGCAGCGAGCGTTTCCCTACGAACAGCTGCGATCGGAAAATGCCCGACGCACCCCCAAAGATCCTGAATTTGAACTGATCGATACCGGAATCTTCGACGATGACCGGTACTTCGACGTTTTCATAGAACAAGGGAAATCGGACCCGGAAGACCTGCTCTATAAGGTTGAGATCTTCAACCGAGGTCCGGAGACCGCCAACCTGCATGCATTGCCGCAGTTCTTCTTCAGGAACACCTGGAGCTGGGAAAAAGATGCTCCCCGTCCAAGCATGAACCTTGGTCACGAATCCGGTCGACTGGTGATCGAGCATCCCGAACTGGGAACGATGCACGCAGCCATCGAAGGTGGCCAGGACCTCTTGTGGTGTGAGAACGAAAGCAACGTCGAAAAGCTGTGGAATGCACCCAGTGAAGGTGGTTTGTACAAGGACGGAGTCAACGAATACATCGTCAACGGGAACCATCAGGCAATCCGTAAAGCTGGACCGGGAACCAAGGTCGCCGCTCACCATGAGCTGACGATCGAATCCGGACAATCGGCAGTCATCCGGGTACGACTCTCCCGAGACAAGAAGAAGACCCCCTTCAAGGAATTCGATGCACTTCTGGAGCGATCTCGCTCAGACGCAGACACTTTCTACGGCGACCTGCAGACCAAGGTCCTGGATGACGACATGCGTCTGGTGCAGCGCCAAGCCTGGGCGGGCATGATCTGGTGCAAGCAATACTACGGTTACAACGTACAGCGCTGGCTCGACGGGGATCCGACCGAACCCCCCCCGCCCGAGTCTCGAAAGACGGGTCGCAACTGCCACTGGACGCACCTTGATGCGCACGACGTAATCTCAATGCCCGACAGCTGGGAGTACCCGTGGTTCGCGCTCTGGGACCTCGCATTCCACACCGTCACCTACGCTTCGATCGATTCGGATTTCGCAAAACGGCAGCTTTCATTCTTCACCCAGGATCGGATGATGCACCCCAATGGCGGGGACCCCGCCTACGAGTGGGCATTCGGTGATGTCAATCCACCGGTACACGCATGGGCGAGCTGGCGAGTGTTCAAGATCGATGCCGCCCGAAATGGAACACCGGACTACGACTTTCTCGAGCAGGTGTTCCACCGGTTGCTCATGAACTTTACTTGGTGGGTGAACCGAAAGGACGCCGAGGGGAACAACATCTTCGAGGGCGGCTTTCTGGGTCTCGACAACATCGGGATCTTCGACCGTTCCTCGAAATTGCCCGGCGGGGGCACTCTGGAGCAAGCGGATGCCACCAGCTGGATGGCAATGTTTTCTCTGACCATGATGCGCATGGCAATCGAATTGAGCACCCAGCGCCCGCTGTACCAGGACCTCGCCACCAAATTCCTCGAACACTTCATGACGATTGCGGAGGCAATGACCGACATGGGCGGGGGTGAGAATGGCTTGTGGGATGAACAGGATGAGTTCTACTACGACCAGCTGATGATGCCCTCCGGCGATCGAATCCCGCTTCGAATCCACTCGATCGTGGGACTGATACCGCTCTTCGCAGTGGAAGTACTCGAACCTGAGACTTTGAAGCAGGTCCCCAAGTTCACCGAGCGCCTCGAATGGTATTTCCAGAAGCGGCCGGATCTCTGTGATCTGGTCTCCCGCTGGAACGTTCCGGGACGCGGAGAACGGCGACTGTTCTCATTGCTGCGAGGGCACCGAATGAAGTGCCTGTTCAAGAGGATGCTCAATGAGACCGGTTTCCTCTCGGATCACGGCATCCGCAGTGTTTCCAAGTTTCATGAGAAGAATCCCTACTCGCTCAAGATCGACGGGGAGATCTACCGGATTGACTACGAACCCGGTGAATCGCACACCACTCTCTTCGGAGGCAACAGCAACTGGCGAGGTCCGGTCTGGTTCCCGATCAACTTCTTGATCATCGAAGCGATGCAGCGATTCCACCACTACTACGGTGACGATTTCAAGATCGAATGCCCTGTAGGCAGCGGCCAGATGGTCACGATTCGGGCCGCCTCACGCGAACTCGCTTCACGCCTGACCTCTCTGTTCATGGTTGACACCAACGGCAAGCGACCATTTCTCGGTGACAATCAGAAAATGCAGTCTGATCCGCACTTCCAGGGTTTAATCCAGTTCAACGAATACTTCGACGGGGAGACCGGGCGGGGGTGTGGTGCCAGCCATCAGACCGGTTGGACGGGCCTGGTCGCGAAGATGATCGAGCGCTTCTACGGCTCGGGGACCGACGGACACAATCAGGAAGTCCGGGAAATGGGACTGGTGACTGAAAAACAAAAAAAGACTCGCACCCGCACCAAGTGACGCGTCGCACGCCTGTCGCGGGAGGGGTTGCTAGAATCAACTTCTTCAATCCTGACCCGGAGCCGAACCTTCGGATCCAGACTTCGGGAGACCCGAACCCCCAGGTGGGGTGGCTGAGCGGTTGAAGGCACCGGTCTTGAAAACCGGCAAGGGGCTTGTCCTCTTCGCGGGTTCGAATCCCGCCCCCACCGTTGCGTCGAGCCCCCTGCATTCGCGGGGGGCTCTTTGCTTGACGGTCAGTCCATGGACTGCATGGACTTCCAGGAGACACCACCACGAAAAGAAAACCCCCGCCCGGACGAACCGGACGGGGGTGTGGATTCAAATGAAGGTTGTCCGCATGCGGACGTCTGGATCAGTCAGCGCAGCTTGACGGACCCCATGCGTTGAGCATGTAGGTGAGGTCCTCAGCTCCAGTGACACCGTCGCCGGTCATATCGCCGCAGTCGCTGAGGTTCCAGCAGGCGAGCATGGTCGCGAGGTCCAATCCGTCGACCGCGCCATCGCCGTTGAGGTCGGCACAAGGCACGAAGTAGGTGCACTCCGCCTCGGTGCAGTCGCCACCATCATTGCCGTAGCAGCAGAAGTCAGCGCCGTACTGCTGGGCAACGCCGTCGCAGTACGAGTCGCCGATCCAGTCTTCAGTGATGCATTCACCAGCGTCCACGCAGTCCTCGACCTGACCGGCCGGGCACTGGAATGGGCAGTCATCGGGGCAGGTGTCGTAGTCCTCGGTGCCTTCGCAGACTCCGTCACCGCAGGTGGCGGCGAAGCAGTCGTCAGGACAGGCGGACTCGTCTTCGTTGGCATCGCAGCTGCCGTCACCACAGGTGCCGGTCCCACAATCGGTGCAGGCGGAGGCGCTTGAGGTCGTACCGTCCTCGAAAGTCAACACAAAGTCGAGGCACTCGTACTCGCCGAAACCGAAGAACGCGAAGCCGGCGGTGAAGCCGTTGCCGCTGATGTCGATCACCGAGGGCTCTTCACCAGTAGCTCCGAAGGCGATCTCCGTGGCAAGGCAGCTGCCTTCCCAGGAGAATGAGAAGTAGCCAGTGCCATCGGTGTAGCACAGGCCGATCTCGTCAGTGGAACCAACCACTGCAAAGCTGTCGATGCAAAGCGTCTCGGAACAGTCATCGGGGCAGGTTGCGAAGGTTTCGCCGCCGCTGCAGACGCCGTTGCCGCATTCGGGGGCTTCACAGTCCTCTGCCGAGCAGTCGCCACCGTCGAGGTCGAAGCAGCAGAGGTTGGCACCGTACTGCTGGGCGTACCCGTCACAGTAGGTGTCACCAACCCAGGCCGCGGTGTGGCAGTCGTCGTCGGCACAGTCGAGTACCTGACCGGCCGGACAGGCAGGGCAGTCAGCGGGGCAGGTTTCGAAGGTTTCAGAACCTTCGCAGACGCCGTCACCGCAGATGATGCCAGCGCAGTCATCCGGGCAGGTCAAAGCGTTTTCCGTTCCCTCACAGACACCATCTCCACAAACGAGGCAGTCAGCGGGGCATGACACTGCGTTTTCAGCACCCTCGCAGACACCGTCACCACACTCAGTGGGGTCGCAGCTGTAGCCACCCTGCTGCTGGCAGGGCGTGCTGAGGAAACCGTTACCGAAGTTGTCGGTCGCACAGATGGCGAGGGCGCACTCTTCAAACGTGCAGTCTCCGCCGTCCCACAGGCACAGGTTGGCGCCGGGGCCGTTGCACATGTTGAAGCCGAAGGCCTCGGAGTCACCGTCGCAGTACCCGTCGCCGATCCAGGAGAGGGGCGCACAGTTTCCATTGTAGTCGAGGAATTCGCCTTCGCCGCATTCCTGGGCGTTGGCAACCCCGCTGGTACACAACGCCATCACCATGGCGCACATTAGTGTTCGAACAATCATCTTTAGATATCTCCTGTTGGGTCTTCTTCTCTAGGGTCACAACTGAACACCGCCCACAAATAAAGGACGCCCTAACCCACCAGAAATCGTTAATACAGTGTGATGGATTCGTGTTTCAAAACCAAGAGAAAAGGAACGGGTATTTAGAAAAACTGAGGTTTGCAGCACGATATCTCAGGAAAAATCACCTGAGGAAACAAAATAAGCGTTTCAATTTCAGGGCGAGGCGGCGTCGGAAGGTGCATAAGTATGCTCAGCTTCGGGGGACTTCTGCGACATATCCGGTGTGAGACCCGGAACCGTAGTCGAAACACACCTGAATCCCAGATGGTTCATGCTTGAATCGGGGGTCGATGACATCTTCGCACTGGGGCGATAACTCGAACAATAGCTTGGGTGGCAGAGGAAGGATCCACCCTTCTGCACACGAGTCACCTGAGCATGCGGCATGCGTGGATCGGCGGTGTTCAGCGGGCCCGTGGGGTTGATGCAGCATTCACCCTGGGTCGCCTGCATTCGACGCTGGTAGGTGTCCGTACGGAACTGATCCCTCGTCCACTCCCAGATATTCCCCGACATGTCATAGAGCCCCGCTGCGTTGGGTGGGTAGCTTCCAACCGGTGCAGTCGAGGCGTGCCCGTCCGCGCAGATGTCACTGGTGGGAAAAATCCCTTGCCAGATGTTCGCGTGATGAACGCCCCGTGGAGTCAGCGCCTCACCCCAGGCGTAGCGCTGACCATCCTGACCAGAACGCGCTGCGCGTTCCCACTGCGCTTCGCTCGGCAATTGCTTGCCCGCCCACTGCGCGAAGGCGACCGCATCATCCCAGGAGACATGCACCACTGGATGGTCCTGCCGATCCTCGATCGTCGATCCCGGACCTTCGGGTTGTCGCCAGTGTGCACCGGGTACCCATCGCCACCAGGTGGTGTGTTCGCGTAGATTCGTTCGCGCTTCATCAGCGGGTGGTGTGAAGACCATCGACCCCGGTTGCAACTGGTCCTCACTCGGCTTGGGGGTTCCCGGCGGAAGCTGTGCGCGCAGTTGATTCCAGTCGATCGGCCGTTCCGCGGTGGTGCGATATCCCGTGGCCTCGACGAACTCCGCAAACTGGGCATTGGTGACTTCGGTGGCGTCGATCCAGAAGCCATCCAGGTGGACCTGGTGTGCCGGCCGTTCATCGGGCCGGCCTTCGGGACCGTCCCACCCCATGGTGAAGGTTCCCGCGGGGATCCAGACCATGCCCGGTGGGCGTGCATGCGAAGAGTCCGCATTCAACGTGGACTGCGGGGGATCGCTGGCAACCAGACCGAAGACGCACGCAAGGACCAGAGATGGAACCCAAGAGACCATGAACAGAGTTTAGAAGAGGTTCGACCATTGGGGAGGAGCTGGTCCGCCCGAGAGGTCATTTCCTGGTGGTGATGCGGTGCAGAACCGCCGCCAGAACGAACGCGGCCGCCGCCAGAACGAAGCACAGGAGGCTCAACCCCATGAACTGCTGACCAAATTGGCGGTTCTCAGAGATGCCGACATCCGCCAGTCTGCCGCTCAATCCAAGGAGTCCGCCCAGAAAGAACAGCACCGCAGGGACCATGAAGCCGATAGAGACGATCACCAGCAGGAGCTGTGCGACGAAGAGCAGGCGTCCCTTCTTCATCGGGGGAGGTGCTCCTCACCACGAGCCCGCGCGAGGGTGATCTGCTTCTGCCGTTCGGCGAATCGTGCCTTCTGCTCCGGCGTGGTGCGTTGATGGCACCCCGGGCAGCTCACCCCTTCCTGGTAGAGCGAGGACGAACGCTCCTCGGTGCCGAGCGGATGGCGACAGGCACGACAGAGGATGTGGTTCCCGGGCTGGAGCCCGTGACCGATCGAAACTCGTTCATCAAAAACGAAGCAGTCTCCTTGCCAGAGGCTGTCGGACTCGGGAACCTCCTCGAGGTACTTGAGGATTCCGCCTTCGAGGTGGTACACCTCGGTGACCCCCGCCTCCTTCAGGAGAGCGGTCGATTTTTCACACCGGATCCCACCGGTGCAGAACATCGCGACCTTCGGTTGCGCGGCGACATCGATGAACCTCGACAGCCACTCGGGGAGGTCCCTGAAGGAGGCGATGTCCGGATTGATCGCTTCCTGAAAGGAACCGATCTTCACTTCGTAGTGATTGCGGGTGTCGATGACGAGGACCTCGGGATCGCTGATCAGGTCGTTCCATTCTTCAGGCGCGACGTACGTGCCCACCAGTCGAGCGGGATCGATGCCATCCACCCCCATGCTGACGATCTCTCGCTTGAGTCGAACTCTCAGAGTTCGGAACGGCTGCTTTCGACCCGAGGACTCCTTCCAGCAGAGCCCTTGAAATTCGGGATGTTCCCCCAGTTGCTCGAGCACCGAACGCACCCCGGCAGGCGGGCCGGAAATCGTCGCGTTGATGCCCTCGCCCGCGAGCAGGACAATCCCCCGAACGTCGTTTGCCTCGCAGCACTCCTGGATCAAGGTCTGAAATCGAACCGGATCGTCGAGGGTGACGAAGCGGTAGAACGTGGCGACCAGGAGAGGGTCCATGACGTCCTGCTCAACCACGAGTGGCCTCGACAAACTCCGCCCCATGTGCGTAACGAGTGTTGACCGGAAACCCTTGTGCACAAAGCGGGCAGGACGCTCCGGGCCATGCCGGGAGCGCGATCTGGTCGAGGAACACGAAGTGCTCCACCCCGAGGCCCGCAGCGTCGGTGTTGCCTCGGTTGATCCAGGTGGCGGCCGTGTGGACGCTGCCCCCCGCGGCACGAACCGCCTCGATGACCAGGCCGATGGAGAAGCCGGTATTGACGACGTCATCGACCACCAGAACCTCCTGCCCGGTGACTAACTCCGTAAAGCCCCGGCGGAGTTCGAAAGTCGAGTGCCCTTCGACCATCGACCGCTCCGCATAGACGAATGGGAGCTCCATCGCGAAACTCGTACACTGCGCACAGATCATTCCCCCCACCGCAGGACCACAGACGATCGTGGGTGAGGGCAGAATCTCACGGCAGGCTCTGGCCAGCAGGGCCCCAAGTCGCTGCGGACGACGTGCATCGATATTGACCAGGTCTTTGGCGATCCAGCCGGAACCATGATCACCGGAGGCGTAGACAAAATGGTCCTCGAGCAACAGCGCACCACACTCGCGCAAAATGGTGCGCGTCTCGACTTGTGCGTGCTCTTCTGACATGTTGATCTCCGACTTCATGCGCCCGGTCCAGCGATGCCCACGCCCCTCCAGAAGAGTGCAGCGGAACGGGTACCGCCGAGCCAGTTCGGGGGAACCCCGGCGTCAGCCCTGTTTTCGACCACTGATCAGACTGACCAGAAACAGAATGACGGCAATGACGAGCAGGACGTAGATGAAGTTACCGATCGTGACCCCACTCACGATTCCGAGCAGCCAGAGGATGATCAAAATGATGGCAATGGTGAAGAGCATGAGCGGACTCCTTGAAGGGCAGTGTGGTGTGGGCACGACGACATGCGACAGTTCAACTGATCTCATTGGAGCCGATCAGCTGAAAAATCGCAATCTACGCCGAAATCACGTCGGGTAAGGAACTCTTTACTTGTCCTCTTCGGCGATTCCCATGCCACTTCGGTCGGGTGAAGCCGGTCGAGTGGTCGGACTGAGGACCTCGCCGTTGGCGATCGCTTCGAGCATCACCGTCACTGCAGTTTCCAATTGTGGATCACCACCTTGGAGCATGAGCCCCGGATCATCGATCACTTCGATGTCGGGATCGACCCCGTGCCCTTCGATACCCCAGGTCCCATCGGGCTCATAGAAACCGAAGGTCGGCACCGCGGTGTAGCCACCGTCGATCAGACCCGGATTACCAGAGATGCCCACGAGTCCGCCCCAGGTACGAGTACCGATCAGGGGACCCAGCCCGTTGTGTCGGAACAACCAGGGGAACATGTCTCCACCGGAGCCGGCCTGTCCGTTGATGAGCATCGCCTTGGGTCCGGCGTGGACCCCCATCGGCCAACGCCAGTCGGTGGAATCTCGAGTGGCCCAGTAGTTGGTGACCGGTCGGTTGAGCAGTTCGATGAACCGATCGGGAATCTGCCCCCCGCCGTTCCAACGCTCATCGATGATCAGGGCGGGCATGTGTGACTGACCGTGGTACTGACGAACCAGATCACTCTGTCCGTCGCGGCCGGTGTTGGGAACGTAGATGTAGCCGACGGTGCCGTCACTGAGTTCCTCGACCAGCGCTCGTCGGTTCTCGATCCAGTCGCGGTAGCGAAGTGAGTTCTCGCTTCGAATGGTTTCGACCACCACGTCCCGGGTGCCTTCCTCGGATTCGTCATCGGCAACCGTCAGGACCACGGTGCTTCCCGCAGTGCCCACAAACGGTGCCCAGGGGTCGCGATCCAGTTCCATCGGCATGCCGTTGACCGCAAGGACCACGTCACCCGCACCCAGTTTCACCCCTGGTTCCTGAAGCGGACCCCGCGCATCGACGTCCCAGTCTCCACCGCCCAGCACCCGGCTGATCCGATAGCCATCGGGCCGATCACCTTCGGCAGGCGCGGCTTCCCATTCGACTCCGAGCATCCCGACGTTCATCGAGGGCTGACCCTCGACGTCACCGCCGTAGTAGTAGGCATGACCGACGTTGAGCTCGGAGATCATCTCTCCGATGATGTGGCTCACGTCTTCGCGAGTCGCTGCCTGGTCGACCAGTGGCAGGTAATCTTCCAGGACACCGTCCCAGTCGACGCCGTGCAGGCCGGGGTCGTAGAAGTGGTCGCGCTGAATGCGCCAGGCATCCACCACCAGTTGACGCCACTCCGCACGCGGGTCGATCGAGACCAGCATCGGACCGGTCACGATGCGGTCCCCCCCATCACCGGGGCCGGCCTTGCGAATCTTGCCTCCGCTGCCCGAGGGCACCAGCATCTTCTTGCCATCAGGGGTCAGCTGGAAGCTGCCGCCGGACCCGGCGGACTGCTCCTTGGCATCGCGATCGCTCATGTTGAAGACCTTGATGCCGCCGTTGCGGCCGTTGCGCACGTACATCAGTTGGTTCTTGTCGTTGACCCGGAGATTTCGAAAACCACCCGGCGCCACCGGCAGTTGCATGCCACGTGCCTCGAACCCCTCGAAATCGATCTCGAAGGTCTCGGCATCCTCAGCGTCCGAATCATCGGAGTCCGCACTCTCGGCATCATCACCTTCGGCAGCCTCCACCACCCGAGTACCTGTGATTTCAGCGGCGGGACCCCCGTCTCCGGGTGTACCGGTTCCACTGACGCTGTCACCGTCGACGGTCAACATGATCGAGACGGACGGGCCGTTGTCGATGTTCCCAATCAGTTCCAGGGTCATGGTTTCCTGATCGAAGGTTCCCGTCAGGTCCATGGTGAACATCGCAGAAGAGAGGCTGCCGGTGACGGTGCCATCGTCGGCCAGTTCCAGCGTGACCGTCATCGGGATCTCACCCATCTGGGGAATCGAGGTCACACACTCCCAGGTACCGGATACCGGGTCATCGGGACCGGACGCATCAGCACCGTCGGCCTCCTCCTCATCAGAGTCTTCACCGGACTCCTCGTCCGCATCGGCCTCCTCTTCGGAAGCCTCCTCTTCTTCCTCTTCTTCAGTCCATTCCTGCTCATCGCTTTCAGCCAACCAGGGACTTTCCACGTCCTCACGGAGAGGAACCGCCACCAGAACTCCGCTGTCGTCGTAGATCCAGGTTCCGTCAAGCGACGAATAGCTGGGAGCGAAGCGGCGATCACTGGTGAAGTAAAGCCAGTCACCGTCCCGATCGAAGGTCGGGGAACCGTCGTTGAACATCCCCTTGGTGACCACGTGCGTCTCGCCGGAATCAAAGTCGTGGATGTGGATGCGACCCATCATCGAGTCACCGGTCGCAGCGGACCAGGTGATCCATCGACCATCGTTGCTGAACACGGGCTCCGGAAAGAGACCACGTTCGTTTCGAGCAAAGGTCGTGCGTTCACCACTTTCGATGTCGACCCGGTGAGCGTCACCGGTCTTGTCGGCGTAGATCAGGTAGGAGGAATCGGGTGCCCACCAGATCTTGTTCTTGAACGGCCCCATGTCGGTGGTGAGGCGCCGCGGTTCACCGCGACCGTCCCCTTGTCGAACGAAGAGTTCGTATTCACCGGGTTCATCGGAGAAGTAGGCGATCCACTTGCCATCGGGGCTCCAGCTGGGGCTGCGCTCGGCGGTCCCCGAGGATCGCGAGAGGTTTCGCGGGCTTCCGTTCTTCGCCGGCAGCGTCCAGAGATCTCCCCGGGCCTCGACCGCGACTCGCTTTCCGGAAGGCGAGACTGAGAGGTTCTCCATGAAGTCCGACGCATCGACCATGTTGGCGCGCAGGCTTGCGGTGGCACCGGGCACTTCGACCTCGACCTTCCGAGTGGACTGGTCGGAGGTGTCGTGGACGTAGAGATCCGCACCGTTCTGGAAGACGAATCGCGCCGGCCCCTGGCCATCGGGGCCGATCGCCGGCCACTTGATGTCGTATTCGTCGAAGTCGGTGATCTGTTCGTGCGAACCCTGATCGAGGTCGTATCGCCAGAGATTGAGGCGATGCTCTACGCCGGCATCCGAAAGGTAGTAGAGGTCCTCACCGTGCCACATCGGCATGGTATCGGTCCCTTCCCAGTCGGTCACCCGTCGCGACACACCAGTCTCGAGGTTCACCAGCCAGACATCGCTGGCCATGCCGCCACGGTACCGCTTCCAGGTTCGACCGTCGCGCTGGTTGGGGGTGTAGGCGACCCAGGTTCCGGTTTGGTCGATCGTCGCATTCGCGCCATAGGGCATGGGGAGCGACTCCGGCAGTCCACCTTCGCTGTTCACCTGAAAAACACGTTCCGCTCTGGGAACTCCACCCATATTTCTGGCACTGAAGAGGAGATCTCCGTCCGCGGTCCAGTCACTCAATCGTTCACCGGTCGGGTGGTGCGTGACGCGACGAGGCATGCCACCCCGGGTCGGGACCACGTACAGGTCACGGTTGCCGTCGTAGTTGCCGACGAAAGCGACCTCCGTACCATCAGGTGAAAACCGCGGAATCGTCTCGACTCCGGCAGGAGACGCGAGCGGAAGCGCGACGCCCCCCTCATCGGAAACCCGCCAGAGGTCGTTTGCGTAGACGAACACGATCTCGTCATTGGAGATGTCCGGGAACCGATACATCGACGCGCCGCCTTCAGCGCCTCGGTCTTTCCCGCGATCCACATCTGAATCTGCCGTTGCCGAAAAAGGTGTGCACACGAGCAGAGGTGCGGCTACGAGAACTTCGGCGGGTAGAAGGGAACGAAAGAACATGGAAGGCTCCAAAATACATCTGGGATGCGTGCACTGGGTTGGATGAAACTCATGGCTGCAAAGCGGAGGGAACACTATAGACAGCAGTCCCAGCGGATGCCAAGCAGACTCAGGACACATCGAGCTGTGAGGGAAGAACGAATCAGCACCACTGGTTCATTCGAAAAAACAAGCGCTTCGCCGCGAAGCGAAGCGCTCAATGGTGCCTTCCACAACTCCCACCGTGCCGGACATTCGATCCAGGAACCATGTGGGGAGCCAGTCACCGAGACCGAACGAAATCGGTCATCCCTTTTCCGAGCCCTTCGCCCGGAAAGACATCATTCCCCGACGGGAACGGAGATTCCATGGGGAATTCTCCCCATTCGCCCGAATACCCCCTGCAAACCCCTCTGAACGCCCCGAAATACAGCTTGATCCACCGGAACTGATCTGGAATCGCAGACCACCCCTCCCGACCGGTCTAGCATCAGTCATGCCGCCTCCCAATCTGCTGCAACCAACTCCGGAGGGACTCTGGTGCGAAGCCGGAGGATTTCATGTGGACCCCTGGAAACCGGTGGCGACCGCAGTGGTCACGCATGCGCATGCCGACCACGCGACTCCGGGGTGCGGTCGCTACCTTGCCAGTCGAAACACCCTTGAGGTGATGAAGGTTCGCTTCGACCGAAAACTGACCGGAGAGGTCGTCGACTGGGGCACCACCCGCGAACTCGGCGCTTGCAGAATCAGCCTTCATCCGGCAGGACACGTTCTGGGGTCCGCTCAGATTCGCATTGAACACCATGACGAAACCTGGTGTGTGACGGGAGACTACAAGTGCGAACCGGATCCCTCATGTGAACCGTTCGAGCACGTCAACTGCGACACCCTGTTGACCGAAAGCACGTTCGGACTGCCGGTCTATCGATGGGAGGACCCCCGGGGAGTGCTCTCTTCCATGAACGACTGGTGGCGTTTCAATTCTGAACAGGGAAGGACCACGGTGTTTCTCGCCTACGCCTTCGGCAAGGCCCAGCGGATTCTCGCGGGACTGGATCCGACCATCGGCCCGATCGGAATTCACGGAGCCCTGGTCGGACCGACCGAGGTCTACCGCTCCGCCGGAGTGCTTCTGCCGGAAACGATTCGGGCCGATCGAACCACCGCCACCGAACTTTCCGGAGGCGGCGTGATCGTGTGTCCACCGTCGGCGACGGGGACCCCCTGGATGAGGCGATTCAAGGGACCGGGAGGAATGCGACTTGGCTATGTCTCGGGGTGGATGCAGGTCCGCGGCCGCAGACGGTGGCAGTCGGTGGATCGGGGGTTCGCCCTCTCCGACCACGCTGACTGGAATGGCCTGCTCGAAACGATTCGGACCAGCGGGGCCCGAAGAATCGGGGTGACCCACGGTTCCACCCGGGTGCTTGCGCGATACCTGCGGGAAGTGGAAGGGCTGGATTCCTTCGAAGTACCCACTCGTTTCGTGGGAGAGCCTGCACCCTCTCATGCGGAGGCCGTCGGGGGATGAAACGGTTTACCGAGCTCTACCTGGCACTGGACGGGACCAACTCGACGCTTGAGAAGAAAGAGCTTCTTCGAAACTACTTGAACCGCTCGGAGCCCGCCGATGCCGCCTGGGTGATCGCGCTGCTCACGGGAAATCGACCCAGAGGAATGGGCGCGTCGAAGATGCTTCGGACACTGTGCCTCGAGATCACGAAACATCCAGAGTGGCTGTTCGATGAATGCCGGACCGCGATCGGTGATCTGTCTGAAACGATCGCCTTGCTGCTGCCTCCCCCGGATTCGAGAACCAACGAAACACTGAACTCCATCATGCAGGAGCGAGTCCTTCCACTGATCGGAGCCTCACCCGAACAACGCAGACGCCTCATCCTCGAAGCCTGGTCGGTCTTGGAACCCGACGAACGCCTCGTCTATCACAAACTGGTGAGGGGTGGGTTTCGAATCGGCGTCCAGAAACGGACGGTGCTTCGAGCATTGTGCGAAGCCGGAGGCATCGACTTCGATCTGCTGGCGCATCGCATGACCGGACGATTCGAACCCACCGCGAAGGAATATCACCGGCTTCTTGCGCCGGAACAGCCGGGGGAACACCATGAGCGACCTTACCCCTTCTTTCTCGCCCACCCTCTGGATCAGGAGGTCGAGTCACTGGGGTCGCCGAGGGATTGGTTGATCGAGGAGAAATGGGACGGTATCCGAGCACAACTGATCGTCCGCCCCGGAGAACGGTGGTTGTGGTCTCGAGGGGAGGAGCCGATTGGCCACCTGTTTCCCGAATTGATGTCTGGACTGGATCTTCCGGAGCACACCGTGCTCGACGGGGAGCTGCTGCTCTGGAACGAACGCGGGCCACGACCCTTCTTCGATCTCCAAACCCGCCTCAACCGAACCCATGCCCCGGATGCGCAACTGAAACTCTTCGGATCGGATCAGGTCCGCTTCATCGCCTACGACCTGCTCGAGGACCGGGGCGAGGACCTGCGCACCCGGCCCCTCGAGGAGCGACGCCGTCTGCTGGAGGAACGAATCACCAATTCCGATTGCGAAGCGATCGCCCTCTCACGACCCTTGACCATCGAGCGCTGGGAGCAAGCGGCCGACTTGAGGGATCAAGCCCGCACCCGAGGGACCGAAGGACTGATGTTGAAGCCACGCCACTCCCCCTACGGAAGTGGACGAACCCGCACGCAGGGAGGCTGGCTGAAGTGGAAGATCGATCCGTTTACCGCGGATGCAGTTCTGATCGGAGCTCAACCCGGCTCAGGGCGGCGGGCGAACCTCTACACCGACTACACCTTCGCGATCTGGAACCGCGAACAGGATCCCCCGAGGCTGATGAGCTTTGCCAAGGCCTACTCGGGGCTCGACCAGGGCGAGATCGAATCAGTTGATCGGTGGATCCGAAAGAACACCGTTGACCGAAACGGACCGTATCGAGTGGTGAAACCAGAGCAGGTCTTCGAACTTGCCTTTGAAGGAATACAACGTTCGACACGACACCAGTCGGGAATCGCCGTGCGATTCCCCCGCATCGCACGATGGCGCAAGGACAAGCCTGCCACGGAAGCCGACGACGTTGAAAGTCTTCAGGCGCTCTTACCCAGGGAGGCCTGTCGATGACGACGGACGATCAACTGCTGGCTCCAGCACTGGAGTGGTATCGGAAGCGGAACTGGACTCCACTGGAATTTCAACTCGATGCCTGGCGTGCCTACCTCGATGGANNNGANGGACTCATCGCCTCNCCCACCGGGAGTGGCAAGACGCAGGCNGCNGCGATCGGACCNATGCTGGAANGNCTNTGNGANTCGGATCGATGCGANTCCNNNGGAGAGANCGANCCNGATCCCATANGNGTTCTCTGGATCACACCNCTGCGCGCNCTGGCNGCGGACACCACCCGCGCACTCACNGAACTTGCNCGGGANCTGGCGGTTCCGTGGTCGGTCGAACAACGNACCGGTGACACCTCNTCCAGCNTCAAGGCGCGGCAGAAGAANCGACTGCCGAGTGTCNTGGTGACCACGCCGGAGAGNCTTGCNCTGTTGCTCAGCTGGAAACAGACNCATGANCANNTGCAGNNCCTGCGNGCGGTGGTGTGCGACGAATGGCACGAGCTGATCGGATCCAAGCGTGGTTCGATGCTGGAACTCGGACTGGCCCACCTGCGTGGCCTTTCGCCGAAACTGAGAATATGCGGATTGTCGGCGACGATTGGAAACCTTGAAGTCGCCGGACGGGTTCTGGTCGGGGCCAACCGCTCCGCCCCGCAACTGATACGGGACCACACCCCGAAGCAGATCGATCTGGAGACGATCCTTCCGGAATCGATCGAACGATATCCCTGGGCGGGTCACCTGGGTACCAGACTCATTCGACAGGTGGCACAGCGCATTCTCGAACATCGGTCGACCCTGGTGTTCACCAACACCCGCTCGCAAACCGAGATCTGGTTCCGTGAACTCATGCGAGCGGAACCGAAGCTGGTTGGGCGAATCGCCCTGCACCATGGCTCACTCGACCGAGCGAAACGAGAACGAGTGGAAGCGATGCTGCGAGACGGCAGACTTCAGGGCGTGGTGTGCACCTCCAGCCTGGATCTCGGAGTCGACTTCGAACCGGTCGATCAGGTGGTTCAGATCGGATCCCCGAAGGGAGTGGCCCGCATGGTGCAGAGGGCCGGTCGCAGCGGACATCAGCCGGGCGCGTCGTCGAGAATCGTCTGCGTACCGACCAATGCCTTCGAGCTCGTGGAATTTGCTGCGGTTCGAGAACTGATCGACTCCGGCGAGATTGAATCCAGAATACCGATCGAGAATCCACTGGACATTCTGGTTCAGCATCTGGTGACGGCGTCGATGGCCGGAAGGGGCTTCAAGGAACAGCGGCTCCGCGAAGAGATCAGATCCGCGTGGTCGTTCCGAACTCTGAGCGACGAACAATGGACCTGGGCGATGGAGTTCGTCATCCAGGGAGGTGCGGCACTCGGTGCGTACCCGGAATTCTCCCGGATACGCAAGCGACAAGATCGATTTGGCGTGTCCACTCCGGAGATTGCCAAGCGACACCGGATGAACATCGGAACCATAACCTCCGATGATTCGGTCCTGGTGTGCTACGCAAACGGTCGGACCATCGGGACCATTGAAGAATCCTTTATCAGCCGCCTGCGAAGTGGAGACCGATTCGTCTTTGCCGGACGCGTTCTTGAATTCACCAGGCTGCGCAACATGCGCGCATTCGTTCGACGCTCCCGCAGCCGCCGGGGCGCGATTCCCCGTTGGAATGGCGGGAAGATGCCCTTGTCGACCCATCTGTCCGCCAAGGTGCGTGAACAACTCGCGCGCCCGCAGGCTTCCGGTTCGGCCCCGGAACTGGAAGCAGTGGCACCGATACTTGAAGCGCAGAGCCGGGATTCGCAGCTGCCCGACGAAGCGACGACCCTGATCGAGTTCACGAAGGTTCGTGACCGATACCACGTGTTTCTCTTTCCCTTCGGTGGGCGCCTGGCCAACGAGGGAATCGGAGCGGTGGCCTCGCTCCGGCTTTCCCGGATCAGACCCCGTTCGGTGGTCGCAGTGGCCAATGATTACGGGATCAAGCTGGCCAGCGACCTCCCCTTCGAACAAGACCATGACACCTGGCGATCGGTGCTCGACACCGACTCCCTGGTCGAGGATCTGATGGAAGCGAGCAACGCCACGGAATTCGCTCGGCGGGGCTTTCGATCGATCGCACGCGTCGCGGGACTCGTTCAACAGGGGTATCCCGGAAGTCACCGGGCAGGCGGTCAGCTTCAGGCATCAAGCGAGATGTTCTTCGAGGTCTTTCAGGAATACGATCCNGANAACATGCTNCTCNAACAGGCCANTCGTGANGTACTCGANAATCAGCTTGAACTGGTTCGCGTGCAGGAGTGTCTCGACCGGATCTCGGACGGGGCACTGGCACTTCGAACCACCCAACGAGTCTCTCCCCTGGCCTTTCCTCTTTATGCGGAAAGCATTCGCGCTTCCACCGTGACCAGTGAGCAGTGGTCGGACCGCGTACGCAAACTTGCACGTGCGAACGAGGAGGTCCTGACCGGATGATGATCACGGGACAGGACACCACCGAATGGCACGGAATACCTCTGGTGTTGTTGCCGGATCGTGCGTTGCTCATGCCCGAGTGCGACACATTACTGGTCGCGGACATCCACCTCGGAAAGAACGCCTCCTTTCGAGATCGAGGCATTCCGGTACCGGAAGCGGTCACCGAGGGAGATCTCGGACGATTGACCCGACTGATCAAGGCCACCGAGGTCGAAACCCTGATCGTCCTCGGAGATCTGATTCATGACCGGACCGCAACGGAGCCTCTGACTCACGACAAGATTCGTTGCTGGCGGGATCACCATCCGGAGCTCACTGTCCAGCTGGTCCCCGGCAATCATGATCGACATGCCGGAGATCTCGACCGACTGGAGATCGAACGGCTTCCCCACCGACACCACCACGGGGGTCTGGATCTGGTGCATGCCACGGCCGAACGGGAGGATCAGCCCACCCTCGGTGGCCACCTGCATCCCTGCATTCGACTTGCTGGATCGCGCGGAGAACGACTTCGAACGCCCTGCTTCTGGCTGGAGGGAAATCGTGGATTGCTTCCGGCGTTCGGTGGTTTCACGGGTGGTCGAGTGATGCAGATGACCAGATCGGTTCGTGCGTGGGCCGCCGGTCGGGAGGAAGTCGTCAGACTGCACTCCGCGCCGATCGACTGACTCGGCTCGCGATCGGATCAGCCGAGTTCCGAATCCGCCCGTGCCTGATCCCAACGCATCCGCGCGGCCCGCAGCGAAGATTCCGGGGAGACGATCGGCCGGGGTCGACCATGGAGCCAGGGCTCATGCCGTTCCGAACCCTGCAGACCCTCCAGTTCATCGGGCAACCAGTGCGCCACGTACTCGCCGACGGGATCGTACTGCCGCGCCTGCCGAGCGACGTCAAAGCCACGGAATCCCCTGGGATCCGCGCCGACTCCCGCGGCATATGCCCAGTTACCCCAGTTGGCGGCCGGGCAGTAGTCGATGAGGCAGTGTTCGAACCAACGCGCACCCATTCGCCAATCGACATCGAGATTCTTCGAGAGAAAACTCGCCACGATCTGTCGCCCGCGGTTCGACATGAAACCGGTGCTCGCCAGCTCTCGCATGTTCGCGTCCACCAGCGGGACCCCGGTGGTACCGGATGTCCACGCCGCGAAATGCCCCGAGGGATTTCCCCAGTGCATCACGTGGTCCTGGGTTCCCGAGGGAGTGAAGAGCGTGCCCCGGTGCTTCACGAGGTACAACCGAAAATATTCACGCCAGAGCAGCTCGAATCGAAGCCAGTAGGTCGAGTCATTGGCCACACGCTCTGCCTCGTAGCGCAGCGTCTCGGACGCAACGAAACGCGGGGAAAGACAGCCGGTGGCCAGCCAGGGTGAGAATTTCGAGGAATAGTCCGCTCCCAGCATGCCGTTGCGCGTCTCCTTGTAGCGACGCAGACGATCTTCCTCGAAGATCCAGGCGTTCATGCGGGAAAGTCCTTCCGATTCGCCACCTCGGAAGGCAAGGACTCCGCCGGGCTCGTCGCATGCCGCCGGCAGTCCCAGTTCTTCCAGGGTGGGCAGATCACCAAGCGGCACCCCCCCGGGGCGGCGCACGCTCTTCATGGTCACTGCTGCAGCACGTGGCCGGGCCAACTGCATCTTCTTCTCCGCCACTCGACGAAATCGGCTGAAGACTTCCGGAAGTTCTGCGGCGAACGATCGAGGATCTTCCATTTCCAGAAGGGTATCGAGGGGAAGCGGCCGCGCACGATCACCAAGCGTTGAAAGAACCGCACGCTCGACCGAACGCTCCTCGGTACCCGGCTCCTCCACGTAGTGCACACGCTGGACCTCGAGGCGATCAACGAGTTCGGGGAGGACCGATTCCGGGTGACCGACCCGTATGAGCAGTTCAACTCCGAGAGCAGCGAGCGCAGTCCTGAGTTCGGCGACGGATTCCAGCAGAAAGCGCATTCGATTCGACCCCGTCCGAGAGGTGCCATCGACCTCGGCCAGGTGTTCGCGGGGATCAAGTATGAAGATGCCACAGACCGACTGGTCGGGATCGATCACCTCGAAGAGCGGCTGGTCGTGCAGACGCAATTGACGGCGGAACCAAAGAAGCGCAGAAGGTGTGGTGACCTGTTCCATGTCTGATTATTGGCGGCTCGAGGTACGACTTCCATTCTTTCGGCCAGTCCTGCAGCGGAAGTGAATAGTACGGAAGATCACCACCATTTGGATCCCCAGCGGGAAAAGCATCGGTGAACCGCTTATCCTTGCTCTGGATTGACCACCGATTCAGGCGCACATGCAATGGACACCAACCAAGCCCTTCTGATCTTCCCCCACCAGCTGTTCGAAGCACACCCTGGATTCGAGTTCGACCACGACCGAGTGGTGCTGATCGAGGATCCGCTGTTCTTCGGCGATCGGCACCACCCCGCCTCATTCCATCTCCAGAAACTCTGGCTGCACCGCACCAGCATGAAGCGTTATGCCGAGCACCTCGAGCAACGCGGGATTCCGGTGGAGTATGTCGAACACGACGGTGACCGGGATGTTCTGGGCGAAACCATGAACGCACTTTCCGAACGGGGTACCACCAGACTGATCCTGACCAGCCCCCATGATCATCTTCTGGAGCGCCGGCTGCGACGACACGGCGAACAAAGCAAAATCGAACTTCACCTGCTCGATACCCCCATGTTCCTGAATACTCCTCAGGACAACCAGGACTATCGAGGTTCGAAGAAGCGCTGGTTCATGGCCGACTTCTACAAGCACCAGCGAAGGCGACTCGACGTACTGATGGAGGGAGATGATCCGGTCGGCGAACGCTGGAGCTTTGATGATGACAACCGAAAAAAAGTCCCAAAGTCGATGCTCGGATCGATTCCCGTGCTCTCCCCACCGAAGCCAGACGAGGTCGCGGAGGACGCGCGAAGGCATGTGCTGGAGCGGTACCCGGACAACCCAGGTCGACTGGACCAACTGATCTATCCGACCTCCCACGAGGAGGCGCAACAGTGGCTCGATCAGTTCGTGAGAGAGCGGTTCTCCCTCTTCGGGCCCTACGAAGATGCGATCGTCAAGGGGGAATCATTCCTTTGGCACAGCATCCTGACCCCGATGCTCAACATCGGCCTTCTGACTCCTCAGCAGGTACTCGATACCTGCCTGGAGTACGCACGGGACCATGAAGTTCCGATCAACTCGGTGGAGGGATTTGTACGGCAGGTCATCGGCTGGCGTGAATTCATGCGTGCGACCTATGAAGACCTCGGAGTACGGATGCGCACCACCAACCACTGGAAGCACACCAGATCGATTCCCGACAGCTTCTACGACGGAACCACGGGGATCGCTCCCGTTGATGATGCGATCCAACGAGTCCTGGAGACTGGATACTGCCACCACATCGAGCGACTGATGGTGCTTGGCGGATTCATGTTCCTGTGTGAATTCGATCCCGACGAGATCTACCGTTGGTTCATGGAGCTCTTCATCGACAGCTACGACTGGGTGATGGTGCCGAACGTCTATGCGATGAGCCAGCATGCCGATGGTGGTCTCATCACCACCAAACCCTACTTCTCAGGCTCCTCCTACATCAAGAAGATGAGCAACCACCCCAACGGAGACTGGACCGCCACCTGGGACGGACTCTACTGGCGCTGGATCTGGAACCACGTCGATGAACTCGGCAAGAATCCTCGCTGGGCGATGATGTGCGCGATGGCGAAGAAGATGGATCCTGAGAAGCGATCCACGCACCTCAAGCACGCCGAAGAGTTCCTGAATCAGCTGTAGGACTTGATGAATGATTGCCGCAGAATGTATGAATGAACACTGAAGCTGGAGGCCCAAACGGGCTCCAACCTATTTGTGATCGGGACATGAGACACACGACCGCACGGATGATCTCCACCGCCCCGCTGCTTGCCACCGCAGGCATCGCACCCGCGGCCGGCAATGATCTGAGCGTCGATGACCTCGTCGGCATCTGCCAGCTGGGGGCACCCAGCAGCAACCGGCACACCGGTGTGGTCCAACGTGCGGAAGCACGCGTGGTCTGGACCAACGCCAACGGCGCCAATTGGAACCTCCAGCCGGACCTTGCCGACTACTCGGGACGTTGATCGGCTGCGCATGCACCCAACCGCGTGATGGTGGTACGCACGTCGCATGCGACCAGCACTCCGGACTCACCCTTCTTCGTGACGGATCCGTTCCAACTCCTCGCGAACCATGATCGCAACCCGGGACTTCGCCTTCTGGACCGCGGCCTCGCTCATCCCGAGCTGTTCGGCCGCCGCCGCCAGAGGCACGCCGCGAACCCCATAGAGTTCGAAGGCATCCCAGCTTTCGGACGTGAGTCGACTGTGGTGACGGAGCTCCTCGACCGCTCGCACCAGTGCCTGCTGCCGCCATTCCCGTGACCAGCAGGATTCGACCGCCTCCGCCTGGTCGAGGAAGGATTCGTTGGTCCACTGGATCTGACCGCGCTGCTTGTGACGCATGCGCTGTGCCGCATGAACGGTCGCGGTCTTGAGGTAGCCACGAAACCGTCCACGCGACGGGTCGTATTCAAATCGCGAAGCCGCGGTGAAGAACGCGGACATCACTTCCTGCACCAGGTCGTCGCGAATCGCCTCCGGACATCCGGCGTTGCGCGCAAAGCCACGAATGATCGGCGCGTACTGATCGTGGAATGCCTGCCAGGAGAATTCCCGTTCGACCGAATCGTCGGCCCCCAATCGAAGCAGCAGGCTGCCCCGAGTCTGGTACTCCTCACGACTCACCGACGGAGTCCGTACCGGCGGTCGGGGCGTGGGCGCGGAAACCTCGGGGAACGGAGGTCCGGTCAGGTCAACCAGGAATTCGACCGTGCCGAATCGAACCAGGTCACCCTGACTGACCAACACTGATTCACCGGTATCGACTCGAACTCCACCCACGAACGTCCCATGCGTGCTTCTGAGGTCCTCGATCATCCAGCCCGCCGCGCTACCGCGGAAGTGCGCGTGGTGACGGGAGACCGATTGATCATCAAGCACGGCCGCACAGTCATCCTCACGACCGACCACCCCCGAGGCTTCGGTGATCGAACTCGATCGTTCTCCAGATCGGACCGGAACGAGATGAAGCGTGCGATCGCTCATGAAATCAGGGTTCCGCCGGGGAGCTGATCGATCCGGACTCGTCGAGGCGTGCCTGGTAGGAGGTCGCCAGACGGTCATGGCCGCCGGTGGGATCCGCTTCATGCCAGTTCGAGTGGAAGTTTGCCAGGGTCTCGTACATCGCCTGCGCCTGATGCGAACTCGATTCATGCCGGGCGAGGGTCCCCCGCTCATACGCCGCGAAGTGTGCAAGCGCCTGCTCGTGGAGTTGCCGATCGACCAGAAGACGCGCGAGGTTGTAGTGACTCTGCACGGTCGACGGGTGCTCGGCCCCAAGCGCCCGAGTCGCGATCGAGATCGCCTCCAGGAGCATCGCATCCGCTTCCTCATGACGCTCCAACCGAAGGCCCAGCATCAGGCCGAGGTTGTTGAGGGTGTTGCCAACATCGGGATGGTCCGCACCAAGCACCCGGCGACGGGCCTCGAGGACTCGCCGATGCATTGCCTCAGATTCCTCGTATCGACCCAGTCCTTCCCACACCATCGCCACCTTGGCCATTCCGGTCAGCGAATGGGGATGGTCGGGACCGAGGACCCGCAACTGCGCTTCGTGCACTTCGATGAACATCGGTTCCGCAAGGTGTGCACGCCCCGTGTCCTCAAGGAGCATTGCATGGTTGGAGCGAGCGATTATCGTCCGTGCATTGTCGGGCCCCAGCGTCTGCTCGAAGATGGAGAGTGCCGCGAGTGAATGGGTCTCCGCCTCCTCCCACTGCCCCAGCGTCTCGAGGAGCGCACCGAGGTTTCCGTGGCCCAGTGCGGTGTCCGGATGAACTTCACCGTAGATGCTGATCCGATGCTCGAGGACCTCCCTGGCGAGGGGCTCCGCCTCCGCGTGTCGTGCGAGCTCTCCCAGAACGTAGGCCAGGTTCCCCATCGCGGACATCGTCTCGGGATGTTCGTCGCCCATCACCTCTCGACTCAGTTCAAGCACCTCGACATGGTACGGAAGCCCCTGATCGAAACGACCCATGCGACCGTAGAAGAAACCCATGTTGTTCATCGCACCCAGCGTGTCGGGATGCCGTTTGCCGAGACTGTCGATCGAACGCTGCAGCGCTTCCTGGTAAAGCGGTTCGGCCTCGTCCAGACGGCCGAGTGCGATCAACGCGCTGCCATGACTCTTCATGGAAGAGAGTGTTTGCGGGTGACCGGCACCGAAGAGCTCGCGGCGTTCGTCGAGTATCGAACGGTGCATCGCCTCCGCCTGTTCGTACTGACCCATCGCGTCGTATGACCAGGCCAGGTTGTAGGCTGCGGAAAGCGTTGTGGGGTGATTCTCGCCCAGCGCCCGTTGCTGACGTTCGAGCACGTCACGTTGAAGTTCGACCGCCTCGGTGAACTCTCCCATGGTTGCCAGGACACTCGCCAGGTTGCCCGCACTGGCGAGGGTACTGGGATGGTCGGCGCCCAGGAGCTCCTCCTGCGCAGAAAACGCCTGCTGGTACTGCGCCTTGGCCTGCGGGTACTTCCCCATTCGGTCCAGCACGCCACCAAGATTCATCTTCAACGTCTGGAGCAACGGATCATCCTTGGGAAGGACGTGTTGCGCATCAGCAAGAACAGACCGGTGGAGTTGCTCCGCGTCCTCAAGCTCACCGAGATTACCGCTGGCGAGTGCGATTCCATTGCGGTGAGTGATGCTGGCCAGGCTTCCCGGGGAGGCGCTGCGAAGAGCACGTTCATGAGCGGAGCGCATGGCCTCGTAGCGCCCCAACGAACCGGCGAGAGACGCCCACTCCGCGATCGAATCGAGGACTTGCGAATCACCGGGTTCGAGGTGTAGCTCGCGCAGGTCGAGCGCAGCCTGCTGGTGCCTCTCGGCCCAGGTATACAGGCCGTAGATCCGTGCAGTGGTGGCGACCGACTGGAGCAGAGTCGCCCGGACTTCCGGCTGTTCGTCGAATGAGGCGTTGATCGCAAGAACCGCGGGTTCGAGCACGTCCGCCCGGAGGGCACCCACACCGAGGTCGGTGAAGTTGACCGAAGCCAGTCGATCTTCGAATGCAGGCCGAAGCTCCGGATCGATCTGTTCCAGGAGATTCCGTCGCAAACGGGTGCCCATGACCTGGGGATCGACATCGGAAAGCAAGGTCGACTGGAACTCAACCACCTGCGCGAGTCGCTCTGCTTCCTCTTCAGCCATGATCGCAAGTGCAAGGTTCTCCTGTGCCGCCTTGTTTGCTCTCGCGCTTTGACTCGACGCCTCGAATGCCGCGATCGAGGTGGTGACGACCCCGGCCACCAGGACCAGCAGAACGATGACTGCCGCCGTCACCGGGCCCTTGTTTCGCTTGAGCAGCTTTCGCAATCGATACCCGGTCGATTCCGGCCCGGCTTCCAATGCCTCGCCGGAGAGGTACCGTCGCACATCATCAGCCAGTGCAGTCGCCGAGTCGTAACGCTCGGCCCGGTTCTTTCGCAGCGCCTTGAGCGGGATCCATTCAAGTTCCCTCCGCAGGGCATTGGAGAGCGATTCAATCGAGGTCCGCCGAAGCTTCGCAATTCGGGTGGCAGTACTCTGGTCGGTGCTTGAGACGGTGGTAAGTCGAGTACTCGGCTTCGGCGGATCATCTTCACGAATGATCCGCTGGATTTCCGCGTACCCCTTCGAGCGAAGGTCTCCGGGATCGAACGGAAGACGGCCACTGAGGAGCTCGTAGAGCACCACACCCAGTGAATAGACATCGGTCCGAGTGTCGACGTCCTCACTGTTGAGGTCCGCCTGCTCCGGGGACATGTACTCCGGGGTTCCGATCATCTGCCCGAGTTGGGTGAAAATCGTCTTTTCGGTCAGCTGCTGACTCGTTGCCTTGGCGATTCCGAAGTCGATAATCTTCGGCTGCGGCTCCCGCCGATCGGTGCTGGTGACCAGAATGTTCCCCGGCTTGAGGTCGCGGTGGATGATCCCCTTCTGGTGTGCATGCTGTACACCGTCACACACCTTGGCGAAGAGTGCGAGTCGATCGCGAGTGCTCAAGGTGTTCTGATCGCAGTACTCGGTGATCGGAATACCCTTGACGTACTCCATGACGAAGTAGGGACGGCCTTCCTCGGTCGCACCGGCCTCAAAGACCCGAGCGATCGACGAGTGGTTCATCAGCGCCAGTGCCTGTCGCTCCGCCTCGAAGCGCGCGATGATCGCATTGGAATCCATGCCCGGTTTGATGATCTTGATCGCGACCTGGCGGCGAACCGGCTCGGACTGCTCGCAGAGGTACACCGCTCCAAAGCCGCCTTCACCCAGCGCACGAATCACCTTGAAGAGTCCGATGTGGTCACCCGGGACGACCCGGACCCGGTTGTCACCCAGCCCGTTGATGTCGGCCACGGTCTCGGCCGGGACCTGCTCTTCAGGCTGTTCCGGGGGATCGGTCATGAATCAAGCATACTTGATTGGAGCTGCTGGCCGTACGGCGCAGATGCTCAGGTGCGTCATGAACAGGTCGCACACAATCCGCTCAGAATGAGTTCGTGCTGCTGCAAGGTAAAGCCTTCGGGGAGCAGCTTGTTGAGTCCGCCGGGACAACCGTGGATATCGAAGAATCGATCGCAGGCGGTGCAATGAAAATGATGATGGTGCTGGGCCGCGACGCTCGAGAGCTCATAACGGTCGCTGCCACCGGGCACTGAGACGGGGGCGACCTCACCAGTCTCTTCCAGGCGCCGGACCGTTCGATACACGGTGCGCAAGCCCAGGGTCTCGACGGTTTCCATCGCCAGTTCATGAATCTCAGGAATCGAGAGCGGACGGCCTGCCTCGGCAATGACGCTGCGGATCGCCTGGAGCTGTCGTGTTGTTCTTCGTTCAGGCATTGGTCTTCACCTTGATCGCTTTGAGCCGTGTACGCAGGTGAATCATATCCAAATGACACGCTGCGAGCAGAACGATGCAGCAAATAGCGGCCAAAGAAGTGCGGACCAGCCGGGTTTTCACAGACCAGGACGAGATCGATTCGAATCAGCGAGTCTGCTCATCGGCAGATATCGTCCCGCGGCGCCGCAGCAGGTGCAGTCCGCTCTTGCCCGGAAGTACAAGCTCGAGCTCGCCGTCGGCATCGAGGTCCACGACCACCGGGGCGTGCCCGGCACCGATCGTGCCACCGCGCGAGAGCACGGTACGGGTGAAGCAAGCGCGATCGGGATCGTACTCGTAGCTGCAGACGATCAACGGGTCCTCCCCGCCGGGGTCCTTCCCGTTGTGCGCATGGCGCCGCTTCCCGGTCACGATCTCCTTGCGCCCATCGTCATCAAGGTCGACCAGCACCAGACCATGCGCCTGCGACCAGCTCGAGTCGACGCTGGCNCGAGACCAGGTGCGCCTGCCCTCGGTATCACGCCCCTGCTTCATCCAGTACAGCCCGTAGTCGTGCCCCATGCCCCAGAACACATCGGTGAGTCCATCCTGATCGAAGTCGTGAGCGATGATCGCAATGCCCGCAGCACCGAGGTTCCAGTCCGCGTGGTGAATCCATTGGATCCCATCAACACCCTCGGTCGCCTCGAACCAACCATCCGGACCCAGCAAGTCCGGTCGCCCGTCCCCGTTGAGGTCACCCAGTCCGATCCCGTGTCCCCCCCGTTCTTCGGAGACCACCTGCGTGCTGAACCCACCGGGTACCTGGCGGTACCAGACGGTGCGCCCCATGACGTTCGGCAGGACGTCCTCGGTGCCATCTCCATCGACGTCGGCCAGGATCGCGGTCTCCATGTGCCCGGGCGTGTCGACCAGGTGGATCGACCACGGCGCCTCGCCGGAGCCGGGGTTGCGTCGCCAGAAGACGCCTCGTCCGTGCCAGCTGCAGGACACGACGTCGATCAGTCCATCATCATCGACATCGATCGGCAGGTCCGCGAAGTCCGCCCGGTAGCCACCGATCGATCGGATCGTTCCGATCACGTGTGGGGTCCAGTCGGGTGCGGCATACCAGGTATCGCCGCAGACGATGTCGAGGTCACCGTCGCGATCGAAGTCCGCCACTCCGCACGCCTCGAAGTCGGATGACGCAGAGACGACCACGTGCGCGTAGTCTTCGTTGACATCAGGCGGCGCAAGCAACACCATGAGCTGGAGTACCTGGGTGATCATCACCCACAGGGTACCTCGGGAGCCACCGCATGCCACGGATCAAGATCATCGGGTGCAGTGGATCGGGAAAGAGCACCCTGGCCCGTGCGGTGCACCAGCGACTTGGGATTCCCTGGCTGGAACTGGATTCCCTTCAGCACCAGCCGAACTGGACCCCACTGGAACCAGAACGGTTTCGCGACCAGGTCCGTGCCTTCATGGCTGAACGTCAGGACTGGGTGATCGACGGGAACTACCCCGGAGTGTCGGACCTCATCGAGCCCCAGTGCACCGACCTGGTCTGGGTCGATGTGTCGCTGATGAAGGTGCTGTGGCAACTGGGAACCCGAAGTGCCTCCCGCCTGCTCCGAAGAACGGAATTGTGGAATGGCAACCGGGAACGGCTGCGAAGCCACCTCTCACTGGACCCAGAGGAATCGGTCCTGCTCTGGGCGATCACCACCCACCGCGACTTTCCGCAACGATTCGAGGCCCTCAAGGGGGACCCGGAACTCGCGCATGTTCGCTGCAACCGGATCGGCAACGACAAGGCGCGTGATCGCTTGCTGGAATCATGGGCTTGATTCCAGAAAAAACAGACCAAACACGACGTACCGACCGCGGACTTCAACCAGGACGGCATCGTCGACAGCATCGACCTGACCTTCATCGTCGCCGAATGGGGCGCCTGCTTGGAGTGATCCGGCAGCATTTTCGGGATCGCCTTGGATGACCAAGGTGGGAGGTGGCGGCCCCACCACCTCTTCAGGTGCCCTGCTGCTCGAGGATCAGGCAGAGTCCGGAGCGCCAGACCGGCAGTTCCATCTCGCAGCGGAAGCCGACGAATTCATCCGCCGGCCAGTCGTGGCTCTGGAACATGTGCTCGGTCAGTTCCTGGTGGCGGGCGTACGCCGAGGAGGCGCACCCTCTCGTTCCGGTCCCCAGGCGCGTGAACTCGACCGGATCGGCGAATCGCGTCATCCAGAGGTCTTCCGGTGGTGCCAGCAAGGAGGTTCCCCACAGGTGGCAGTCTGCAGAAACCACATTGTGCGCGGCAATGGTGTGGTGGAGGTAGAGGTCGAAGGTGCAGTGCCGAGTCGGGTAGTCGACGTACAGCCAGATCGCCTTGTGGGGCCCGGGAGCGTTGATGTTCCACTGGTTGTGCTGCGTCGCGAAACAGTCGAACGGTTCACCGGTCGGGATGTGCTCGGGGTTGACCAGGTGCGCCAGATGCTGCTCCTTGATGACCCGGGAGTCGATCGAGGGCAAGGGCGTGGTGCAGAAGGACTCGACGAGCTGTTGCGGCTCGCGTGCGGCCTCGTCACCGGTGACGTTTCGATAGTCGGAGTACGCCATGTTGATCGGAAGTCGAATCGGCATCGCCGAACCACTGGCTCGCATCCCGGCGTAGCCACGGACCGCGATTTGCTCGAAGTTGAAATTGGCCTGGTCGTTGGGCCTGATCGCCATCATGCTGACGGTCACGTCGGCCGACTGGCCGGTGACCGCAGAGGCCGCACCGAAGAGCTGACTTCGACGATCACGAAGTTGCTGAGGATCGACGGCGGCATCATGCAGCCGCAACGCCGAAGCGAACGCCGTCTGACTGAGGTCGATTGTACGAAGGAACGCATCAAACGCCTCGACCGCTTCTCGGGCCTCACCCAACTGTGCGGAAGGAGTTCCGGTGCGGGCCAGTGCATCCAGGAATTGACGCAGCCCGTTGACCCCGGGGAGTTCGCCAAGCAGTCGTGGTCCCGGTGGCGGTGCATCGGCGGGTCGCTTCCCAAGCTTCGTGATCCGTTGGCAGGTCATGCGACCCACGTTGAGTTCGGTTGCCAGCGTCGCCGCCCGACGACCTTGCACGCTGGGCAACTGCAAGACACTGACCAGGGCCTGGTGCAGGCGGTCAGCGACCTGGGTGGCGTTGTGAACCATGTGCTCGGTCAGAATCGTGGGCATGGTGGATCAATCGGGGGTTTTCTTTGGGTGGGTACTTGAAATCATACTCGGAGTAGGTGATACTCAAAATGCACTGAGTGCTTTTTCGCGCCGGTGCGACCACGCGGAACCAAAGACAACAAGGGAGATTGATCCATGAAGCGACCTGTCTGTGCCATTGTGAGTTGCGCGTTGAGTGCCACCGTCGCAAGTGGAGCAACCCCCCCACTCACTGAGCACGAACCGACTTCGCCCTCGTCCCCTCCGCCCAGCTACGGCGGACTCGCGGGTGGTGTCGTCTCTGACCATGCCGAGAAAACACAAGACGCAGACCAATGATGACGCTGGTGGCGTGAAGATCGAGAACAGAGTCTGCAACCAGGCGATCAAGATCGAGCTGACGCCGCTGACGGGAGACCTTCTTCCCAAGGCGTCACTGATCATGAGCCCCCGTTCGCAACTTTGGCAATGGGACAACAAGAAGATCCACTCGGGAGGAATGAGCACGCTCTCGCCCCGAGAGCGAGAGGTCGTGACCGCCCTGGCGGACGGGTTGTCCCGNGCACAGATCGCGGATCGAATGGAGGTTTCCGTGAATACCGTTTCAACCCTCACCCGGCGAGCGTACAAGAAGATCGGTGTCACAAGCCAGGCACAATTGGCGGCCCGACTCTCAGCCCGTGATCGCGAGAGGCTCNGCGAGTCATGAGCCCGCACGGTCACCAGAAGTACGGAAGGACCAGCTCCTCGCGAAGTGGAACACCACNGANGCCGAAGCGGACCTCGGTGGAAGCGGATNGGTGGATGGCGGAGACCTGACGACTCTCCTGGCGANCTGTCCGGGTACTCGANGCCTCCGGGGCCNGGANCANTCAGGGACGGTATCGGGGAAGTCGCAGACCCAGCAGGTGGTGCGGGAGGGTGCTGATGATGAANAAGCCGATCGAGACGACCACGATCAGGTANGGCGTGATCGTTCCGAACTGAATCAGCGNCCAGAGCAGCAGAATCGCCATGGTGGGGACCAGAAGTGGCAGNCATCGGGTGTGCATCTGCAGCAACCGCGACCAGAGTGGAGCACGCAGNGCANCNNCANCNGNTTCGAAGGGTTCNGANACNAGCCTGACGGAATGCCGNTAGGCGTGGGTCGTGAGAAAGAAGAGGCCGATGGCGAAGAGGGGTGCGGCCAGCGANGCAAGGGTCAGGATCAGGATCGANTCGAAGAGATCGAGNATNGAAAGCCTGNNNTCACGGCGGGCGGTNCCGATGATGTGGACNAATGCGCAGACGATGCCGACGANCANGNCNANACGACCGATCAGGGAGAGCNCCTCGAGGAACTCAGAACCCACGGGANAGNCGCCGACCAGAAGNCCGAANGGCTTCCAGGAGGACTCGGGGTGNAANGCAAACAAGGGNCCGAGGACGAGGCACCCCCGACCGACGATGAAGAGCAGNCGTCNGAGTGCCGATTCCCCGCCGTGCCGAGTGGCCATGAGATCCGCGGTTCCGAAGTGAATCACGGTGAGAAGCATGAAGGCGGCAANGGTCATCANNGGNGCAACGACCAGGCAGATGATCGAAACNNCCATCCAGAGNAGGTACGGAATGAAGGCGCGACATTGATTGAAGAGGCCNTGCACGTCGCCGAGTCGATTCTGAACGAACCAGTCCATGGCGCCNTGCGGCATGCCGAGGACGAACAGCGAGATCAGAAAGGGCATCCAGTNGATCTCGTAGGTGAGCGCNGGAGCGAAGAGTGCCAGAAGCACGCCCCCGCCGAGACCCAGCCAGGGGACCAGGCGCAACTCGAGAAAACTGGATACGGATGGAACCACCCGCGCATGTGTGCCATGCGCGGGTGGTGATCCGGTGGACAGACCGGTGGCCACGGGGGATGAAGTCAAACGGCTCATGAGCGGCCTCCGGTCGGACGGGAAGAGATCAGTCGGCCGCGGGAAGGGTTCCCGCTGCCTCGTGCTTGCTCAGGATCGACGCGGCAACCACACACGCGACGCCGAAGCCGACCTTGTTGATCACATCGGCGATGTTGTAGGCGATCTCGCGAGCGCTTTCGCCTTCATTGCCACCCAGGGCCAGGAGGAATCCAATCGGGTAGATGACCCAACCGATGAGGATGAACCCCTTCATGACGCCAAGGGTCCCCTGGAAGTCGCGGGGCAGGAAACTGGCGGCACGTGTGACCTGAGTGAAGAGGATTCCCACCATCACCAACCAGCAGAAGCAGGAGATGAGGTAGCAGATCCACCATGAGCTGCTGCCGGGCATGCTGGTTTCAGCAACCCACGC